>NZ_JBEXYF010000027.1:0-105485 GCF_040630775.1 Nocardia sp. NPDC005745 | reverse complement strand
GGCTCGCGTTTGCGTGGCCGTCGCGTACGCGACGAAGGAGCAAGCGGCGGTCGCGCAAACGCGAGCCATAAGGGGGCCGCGAACACCCAGTGCCGCAGGCGCTGGAAAAATAACACCGTGACCGAATCGCAGAATGTAATCGCCACCGCCGACCTGGCCGACGAGATCGGCCCGGAGATCCGCAGCTGCGACACGCAGTTCATCCAGTTCGGCGGTCGTGCGGCGTTCTCGGGACGCATCACCACCATCCGCTGCTTCCAGGACAATCTGCTGGTGAAGCAGACGCTCGGCGAGCCGGGCGAGGGCAAGGTGCTGGTGGTGGACGGCGGCGCGAGCGTGCACACGGCGCTGGTCGGCGACATCATCGCCGGGCGCGGCGTCGAGAACGGCTGGGCAGGCGTCATCGTCAACGGCGCGGTCCGCGACTCCGCCATCCTGCGCACCCTGGATATCGGCATCAAGGCGCTGGGTACCAACCCGCGTAAGAGCACGCAGACCGGTAGTGGCGAGCGCGATGTGCCGGTCGAGTTCGGTGGGGTCACCTTTGTGCCCGGCGAGGTGCTCTACAGCGACCACGACGGCATCGTCGTGCGCGCCGAGGACTGAGCGGCTCGGCGGCGCGCACGGATCGCTCCGGCCGCCGGCCGAACCCGCGATCAGGCCGACACGATCGCCTTGTGACCGGCGATCGCGACCACATCGCCGATGTGCAGTTGCCGCCCGCGCCGCAGTTCCACCTCGTCGTTCACCCGCACCAATCCGGCGGCGATCACCGTCTTCGCCTCCGAACCGGATTCGATCAGGTTGGCCAGCTTCAGAAACTGGCCGAGCCGAATAACGTCGTCATCGATCGGCACTTCGACTGGTTCCGACATGAAGTAAATACTTACTCCCCCATCCGAACTCGCCGGACACCGCCCCATCCCCTCCGCGATCTCCGGGCAACTCGAGCCGGACCTTCCGCACCGCGCGGAAATCCCACCGTCGAACCGTATGCATCGAATTCCCGCCGATTTGATCGGCTACTCCGCCCAGGTCAGCGCGGAATCGGGAAAGTCGGCGTTCGGCTCCGCCCGGCGAAGAACACGCCGCGAAGAAGTCGGCCCGCGCAAACGCCGCACAAACACGCGCACCGCAGGCTTGGCAAATCCGACACACTCACGTACACACTGGTTCCGTGACCTCCACGCAAGCCCAGCAACACCTCGACACCGCACCACGCGCGGATAAACCGACTCCGCCGGTTCCCCACCGGGGTCACGGACGACTTTCGGAAGTGCCGCATATCGCGGGGTTGACGCTCGGTGTATTCGCGGCGGTGTGCTTCCTTTGGAGCCTCTCGCCGGGCCTGCGTTTCCTGACCCAGGTGCCGCGCCGCTATATCGATACCTATTACTTCGACGCGCCGGACACGAACCTGATGTGGGCGCTGGTGGTCGGTCTGACGGCGGGCGCGATATCCAGCCGCAAACGGATCGCCTGGTGGTTGCTGACCGGTTACCTCACGATCTACACGATCGTCAACGGCGTCACCTTCGCCGACCGGGGCAGTATCCACGCGCTGGTGGCGATGGTGCTGCATCTCGCCGTGATCGGTGTGCTCATCGCGGCATGGCCGGAGTTCTACACCAAGGTGCGCCGCGGCGCAGGGTGGAAGGCGCTCGGTGTGCTGGCGGGTGGCCTGGCGATCGGCGCTCTGCTCGGCTGGGGCCTGGTGGAATTGTTCCCGGGCAGTCTCCCGCGGGGCGTGCAGCGACCGGGCTGGGCGATCTACCGCGTGACCGCGGCGGTGCTGGCGGACAACGAGCACTTCGACGGGCATCCGCCGCCGTTCGTGAATTTCCTGCTCGGCCTGTTCGGCGCCGTAGCGCTGCTGGCCGCGGTGGTGATCCTGCTGCGCTCGCAGCGGGCGGCGAACGCGATGACCGGCACCGACGAGTCGGCTATCCGCGGGTTGCTGGAGCGTTCGGACGTGGAGGATTCCCTCGGCTACTTCGCCACCCGCCGGGACAAGGCTGTGGTGTTCGCGCCCAGCGGCAAGGCGGCGGTGACCTACCGGGTGGAACTGGGTGTCTGCCTGGCCAGTGGGGATCCGATCGGCATCCGCGAGGCATGGCCGCAGGCGATCGATGCCTGGCTGCGCCAGGCCGATCAATTCGGGTGGGCTCCGGCGGTGATGGGCGCGAGCGAACTCGGTGCGACGGCGTACCGCCGGGCGGGTCTTTCCGCGTTGCGCCTCGGCGACGAAGCCATCCTGGACACCAGGAACTTCTCACTGGCCGGGCCCGAGATGAAGCCGGTGCGGCAGGCCGCGAACCGGCTGCGCAAGCACGGCGTGGCGGTCCGTATCCGCAGGCACCGCGATATCCCCGCCGAGGAATTCGCCCGGATCATCGCCCGCGCCGACGCCTGGCGCGACACCGAGACCGAGCGTGGGTTCTCCATGGCGCTGGGTCGGCTGGGTGATTCGCTGGACGGCGACTGCTTGCTGGTGGAGGCGATCAACCCGCAGGAGCGGGTGCTCGGCATGCTGTCGCTGGTTCCGTGGGGCCGCACCGGTGTCTCGCTGGAGCTGATGCGCCGCGACCCCGGTGGCCCCAACGGTGTGATGGAGTTGATGATCTCGCAGCTCGCGCTGAATTCCGAGCAGTACGGCATCACCAAGGTGTCGCTGAACTTCGCGGTCTTCCGCTCGGTGTTCGAGGAGGGCGGCCGGATCGGGGCCGGTCCCGTGCTGCGCTTGTGGCGCGGTGTGCTGCTGTTCTTCTCCCGCTGGTGGCAGCTCGAGGCGCTGTATCGCTCGAATGTGAAGTACCAGCCGTACTGGGTGCCCCGGTTCTTCCTGTTCGAGGAGCGCAGGCAGCTTCCGCGCGTCGCGGTGGCCAGCGCGCTGGCGGAGGGCTTCCTGCCGCGGTTCGGCAAGGAGCCCGACACCGCGACGCACACCGGCGAGCACACGGCGGTGCCCGCCACGGTGACCGGCCTGCACGCCGACGGCAGTCCGCCGGACATCGCCGAGGTCGACGGTGCGGAGCAGCTTCCACGCAGGCCCGAGCAGGTCCGCGTGCGCATGGACAAGCTGGCGCGCCTGGCCGAATCCGGCATCGACCCCTACCCGGTGGCCTACCCGCCGACGCATACCGTCGCCGACGCGCGCCGCTCCCCGCGCGGCACCACGGTCCGGGTGTGCGGCAGGCTGCTGCGCATCCGCGACTACGGTGGCGTGATCTTCGCGGTCGTCCGGGACTGGACCGACGACATCCAGCTGGTCATCGATCGCGACCGGGTCGGAGCCGCACGCAGCGCCGAGTTCGGCGAGTTCTTCGATCTCGGCGATCTGATCGAGGTGAGCGGACAGATCGGGGCGAGCAGGCGCGGTGAGCTCTCGCTGCTCGCGGCGGACTGGCACATGCTCGGCAAGTGCCTGCACCCGTTGCCGGACAAGTGGAAAGGGCTGGCCGATCCCGAGGCCAGGGTGCGGCAGCGCTATGTGGACATGGCGATCAGCACCGAGATCCGCGAGGTGCTGGCCAAGCGGAGCGCGGTGGTGCGCTCGCTGCGGGACTCCTTGGATTCCCTGGGTTACCTGGAAGTGGAGACGCCGATCCTGCAACAGGTGCACGGCGGCGCCAACGCCACGCCGTTCGTCACGCACATCAATGCCTACGACCTCGACCTGTACCTGCGGATCGCACCCGAGCTGTATCTGAAGCGGCTGTGCGTCGGCGGTATGGAGAAGGTGTTCGAGATCGGGCGGACCTTCCGCAACGAGGGCGTCGATTTCAGCCACAACCCCGAGTTCACCATTCTCGAGGCCTACGAGGCGCACAGCGACTACGAGCGCATGATGCACACCTGCCGAAGGCTGATCCAGAACGCCGCGATCGCGGCCAACGGCGCCATGGTGGCGTTGCGGCCCAACGGGAACGGGACCTTCGAGGAAGTGGACATCTCCGGCGAGTGGCGGGTGCGGACGGTGCACGGCGCGGTGTCGGAGGCGATCGAAGCCGAGATCACCCCCGAGACCGGGGTCGAGGAGTTGCGCGAACTGTGTGAGAAGGCGGGGGTGCCCTATCAGCACGGCTGGGACGCGGGCCAGGTGGTGCTGGAGATGTACGAGCACCTGGTCGAATCCCGTACCGAGGAGCCGACGTTCTACATCAACTTCCCGACTTCGGTGTCCCCGTTGACCAGGCAGCACCGCAGTATCGCCGGCGTCACCGAACGCTGGGACCTCGTCGCCTGGGGCGTCGAACTCGGCACCGCCTACAGCGAACTCACCGACCCGGTGGAGCAACGCCGCAGGCTCACCGAGCAGTCGCTGCTCGCGGCCAACGGTGATCCGGAGGCGATGGAGCTGGATGAGGACTTCTTGCAGGCGCTGGAGCACGCCATGCCGCCGACCGGCGGGCTCGGCATGGGCGTGGACCGGATCGTCATGTTGATCACCGGGCGGAGCATCCGCGAGACACTGCCGTTCCCCTTGGTGAAACCACGCTGACCGGCGCTTCGTCATGGAAGGGTCTCATCGAGCGAATCGGACCGCTACCCTTGAAGATTCGGCCCCGGGAGGAGGCCGCTACACCGTAAGGGGTTCGGATATGTACCTTGACCTGCTGACGAACGCGAGTTTGCTGGACCACACCGTTTGGGCCAGCCCGGACACGTGGAACTCCGCGCTCGAGTTGGCCGCCAAGAAGAAGAAGAGCAGGGGCGGGGGCGGCCTGATCATCGGCGCGATCTGCTGCCTGCTGGTGGTCGCGCTGATCATCGGCGGCATCTACCTGCTGACCAAGCGCAAGAAGAACACCTAGCGGCAGACATCGACGGCCCGGCTCGCGCGAAGCGAACCGGGCCGTCGTTTCCCGTTGTCTACCGACCGGCTCAGAGTCGATCGATCTCGGTCAGATCGATGTCCATATCGAACGGCACGGTCAGCTTCAGGCGATCGTGGTGAATCCCGGTGAGCGCGTAGGTCTTCGTGGCCGGATCCAGTTCGTAGACGTAGACGACCGGGCGGCCGTCCGCGTTCTCGACTCGCCAGAAGTGAGCGATTCCCGCACGGGCGTACAGCTGCGGTTTGCGCTCCCGATCACGCGTACGCGATTCGGCGGAGACGACCTCCGCTGCCAACACGACGTCATCGGCACGGTAAGTAGTCAGTTCGGGGCCACCGACGCTTCCGGCGTGGATCACGATGATGTCCGGTTCTGGGCGCTGGTCGCGTCCGAGAGTCACGGTCATTTCCCGTCGTATCCGGAATTGAGACGGCGCCAGGCGGCGAAGTGCGGAGTCGAGCAATGTGATGACCAACATATGGAACTGCGCCTGCGGGCTCACGAAGACAAGACTCCCGTCGATCAACTCGGTATGCGGGGGAAGGTCTGGCAGGCGGTCGAGATCCTCGGCGACAAATCCGCCCGGCGGCGGGCGCAGCCACTGCGGAAACGGCTCGAGATTCATGCTTCGAGTATGTCACCCCGAATGTGCCGGTCATCGAGACCACGGGCCGGATGAAGTGAGTCGTGGGCATGCGGCAGAGTGGGGCGGGTGCAGTTGATTCTCGTTCGCCATGCTCAGCCGGTCCGGATGTCGAGTTCGAGCGGGCCCGCCGATCCGGAGTTGGCTCCGGTGGGGCTGGAGCAAGCCGAGCGGGTGCCCGCGGCGCTCGGTCATCACCGGGTCTCCCGTGTGGTGAGCAGCCCGCAGCGCCGGGCCAGGGAAACGGCGGCACCGACCGCCGCGAAGCTCGGTCTCGGCGTCGACGTCATCGACGGACTCGCCGAATACGATCGCGATCTGCCTGCCTACATCCCCATCGAGGATGCCAAGGTCGAATTCCGGGACGCCTATGACCGGATCAAGGCCGGGCATCTTCCGGTGCAGGTCGACGGTGCGGCATTCAAGGCCAGGGTGCACGCCGCCGTCTCCGATGTCGTCGCGGCCACCGATCCGGCGGACACCGTGGTCGTGTTCGCGCACGGCGGTGTGATCAACGTGCTGCTGCAAGAGGTCCTCGGACTGGAAAGGCCGCTGACCTTCCCCATCGATTACTGCTCGATCACCAGGATCCTGTTCTCCCGGACGGGACGCCGCACGGCCGCGACCGTCAACGAGAACGGGCACGTCTGGGATCTGTTGCCGCGCAATATCGGCCCGCGCTGAGTTCACAGCCGAGTGCCAGGCCGGTCGCATCGATTTGCCAGTGACACGACCTGAAATAGGACACGTGAGCCGCTCCGAACAGCGGCCCACGATCCGAAAGGAAGGAACCTTCGTGTCGCTCTCCAAAACCACTACGCCGCTGCGGCGTCTGGCCCGGGTCGCCGTGGCCGGTGCGCTGATCGCTGTCCCCCTGGCGGCCCTCGCGTCGACCGCATCCGCCGAAACTCCGGCAGCCCCGGACGTGGTACAGGTGGTGGACGCACCGCAGCAGGTAGCCGACCACGACGACTGGTCGCGCCAGTCCGCACATGACGAACGGCGTGACGATCCGGGCCATGGGCAGGACGACGGTCCGGGGCGCGGACCGGACAACGGGCCCGGCCATGGGCCGGACAACGGACCGGACCGCGGCTCGAACGACGGCCCACGACAGGACGGCCCGCAGCAGCAGTTCATGCCGCCGACCGGGTCGAGCTAGCCCGAACGGCCCAATCGAAGCGGGCCCACCTTCAAGCGCGGGGGTGGGCCCCCTTGTGCAGATGAACGGTGCCACACACGGCCGCCGCCGGGAACGATAACGCCCGACGCGGCGAACGGACTGGTGTGGCGCTCGGCCGGATCCTCGACGTGCTGCAAGCCGTTGCGATGGGGGAGGAATACCAGCCGCCGCAGGCAGATACCGACGACCGGTACTGACCTACGCCTTCGGGTGGTAGCGCAGCACCGCGACGTCGCCGAGCTGGGTGACGTCTACCAAACGCATCCGCCGCGTCGAACCGCCCGGGAATTGCGCAGGATTCACGAACCGCGGCGCACTGGGGTCGCCGACCAAGGTAGGGCCGATCGCGAGGTGCAGCTCGTCGGCGAGTCCGGCCGACAGGAAGACCGTGTGCATGTGGGAGCCGCCCTCGACCATCAACCTGCCGACGCCTCGGGCTCCGAGGTTGTCGAGTAGCGCACCGAAGTCCACGGTCTCGCCGAGCGCGACCACGTCCGCCAGTTCGCCGAGCTGTTCGCGCGCCTTCGCTGCGCCGGCGTCGGTTGTGTAGACCACGGGCCGGTGCTCGTCGGTGCCGTGGTGCCAGAACTTCGCCTCCGGGCCGAGATTGCCGCTGTCGGTGACGGTCACCTTCAACGGCTGCCGGGCCCGGCCCGCGGCCGCGCGCTCGTTCTGCCGGTCCTCGCTCTTCACGATGAGCCGGGGATTGTCGGCGCGGATCGTTCCCGCCCCGATCAATATGGCGTCGCACTCGGCGCGGACCTGGTCGACCCGGTCGAAGTCCTCGGCGTTGGACAGCAACAGCCGCTCCGGGCTGGTGTCGTCTATGTAGCCGTCGATACTGGTCGCGGCCGACAGCAGCACGAACGGCCGCGTCACGAGACGACCGCCCAACGTTCGGCCGCCTCGCGGAACTCGACGACCTCGGGCAGGTGCCGCACAGACAGCAGCTCGTCGACGGCGCGCACGTTCTGCAATACCCGCTCCGATCCGGTGCTGACGCCGACCTGCATCGCGGCCAACCCGAGCGTGGCGGCGGGCTCGGCCTCACCCGCGAGCGCGTAAGCGAGAGCCCGCCGGGAGGTGTAGACGGCCTGGTCTCGGGTGAACCCGGACTGCATTCCGCTGATCGCCCGACCGAACTGGTCGATCGCGGCGCGGTAGTCGCCGAGCGCTGTGCGCCCGTGCGCCTGGTGAGCGTCGATGTACTGCGCGTCGAGGAACCCGCCCCACACTGGATCCGCGTCGGCATCGGCCGCGAGCGTGCGGGCCCGGTCGAACGCGCGAGCACTCGCAGAGCGGTCACCGGCCAGCGCGGCACCGTATCCGGCGAATGTTGCTGCCACCGCGGCGAAACGGGTTCCAGGCGGCGCGGCGCGTTCGGCCGCCTCGGCCAACTCCATTGCCTCGGTACCGTCCTGCATGTCGTTCGCGATCTGCGCCTTCCGGATCAGGGTGGCCGCGATGCAGTAGTCGTCGCCGAGCTGATGCGACCACGTCAACGCGCGGTCGGTCCAATGCTGAGCACGGGTCCAGTTGCAGGCGTCCTGGTACAGCCACGCGGCGAACTCCGCGTAGAAGATCCGCATCCGTTGCATCTCGGCGGCGTCGCCGATGCCCGCGCGGCGCAGCTGATTCATTATTTCGAGGTTCTGCTCGACCAGCGGGACCACCGATTGCCCGCCGTACAAATTGTCGCTCTCGATCAACGCCGTTCGCAGCGTGCGGAAGTGGGCGGGATGGTCGATGTGACTGTGGGCCAGGGCCGCCGCGGGCTTGGCGCCCACGGCGGCGGCTAGGGCTCCGGCCCCGAATCCTGCGACTACGGTGCGACGTGGGAGTGACACGAGGACGACCTCTCCGGCGGCGGTCCGGGCGCGCACCCAGACCTGATCAGCATCACCAGCACCCGACGCGATCGGCACCAGCCGACCGGGGGTGTCATTCGTCAGCGTAACCGTTACCGGGGAACCGCCCTCGGGTTCGTCTCGCTGCGATCCGATCTCGGCGAGAACCCGCTCGAACCGGGCAACCACCTCTGGCGAGGCTTCCGCGAGCGCCGTGTCCAGCAGTTCCCGGCTGCTCGGCCGCATGTGCGCAGAGACGCCCTGAAGCTCCCAGTTCGTGACCGACCGCGACGAGATTCCCATTTTGGCCGCGAACTTTTCGACGCTGAGAAGCATCGCCTCGCGCAGCGCTCTCGATTCCACTCCGGTCCAGCGATAGATGATCATCGGCTCGTTCCAGCCCCTGCCCGTGCCGCCGTGGTGAATTCGAAAACTACACCGGTCCAACCTCATCCGCCCTCGAATCGCTCAGGGCAGAGCCTGCGAAGTTGCGTTGCAACTGCATCGCTACTTCCTGGTTGCTTCCACCCGCCCCGGCGACGCTGAGACGGCACACCGGTGCTGGACCGCAGGAGATTCCTCATCACGTCTCGGATACGTACCCGGCCGCGCGAGAGGTCATCTTCGGTTCGGACTGCGCGGCTGGTCCCGGCGCCGGTGTGCCCGAACCGCCTGCCACGGAGGCCGCTATGCGTATATCGCACGACACCCGGGACCTGTGGTCCGCACGTTACCGCGACTGCGGCATCGAACCCACAGACCTTGATCTCGACCGCGCCCGTTTCATCCTCGCCAACCATGCCGCCCACGGCGGTGGCTGCCTGCCTTACCTCGCAGCGATGGCGTACTCGCAGGGATCGAAGGGGTAGGCGCGGGATGGACGCGGGCAACAGATCTCAGTGGCACGAGCTCCGCGCGGCGATCAGCTACATCGCTGGCGACCGTCCGGGCGATCACCTAGTCACACGGTGGGCGCGCGCGCTCGCGCACCTGCACCGCACCCGCCGCATTGAACCCGGCCGCGCCACCGACATCGACCAGCGCCGCGCCGAGGTCGTCACGCTGATCAACCAGTGGGTGAGCACCCACCTTGCGCCGGCCACCCGCGCCGCCAATGTCGGGCCCGCCGCTGACGCACTCGCCGCCGCCTACATCGACGCCGAGGTGCTGCTGCTCGCGCAGAACGAAACCCCCGAGGAAACGCTGCACGCGGCATGGTCGCAGGTGGGTTACCTCGCTACGCAGTGGGCCGACCTCGTGACCGCGGTCGTGGACGGACAGCCATGCCCGCCGCCGGGCCAGTGCTGATGCTCGCCGCGATGACCGCCACGGTCATCGCCTGCGTGTTCGCCGCCGCCTGGGCGCTCGCCGCGCAACCAGCGGCCGGGCCACGGTTCCGTGAGATCGACGAACGCCTCTGCCACGAACCGCCGCCCCTGCCGTTGACGGTCGAGCAGGCGCGCCAGCAGTGGGCCCGGCATGTCGGCTGCCGCCTCACCCACTGCGCGCGCAAGCGGGAGATCCAGCGGACATTGCGCGCGGCCGGAGTCGCCCCACCCCTCGACATCACATCAACGGCACCGACCCGGCGAGGTGGTCGGCACGCCCACGCAAGGAGGAAGCCATGAAATTACGAATCGGCCGCGCGCTGCTCGCGGGGTGCTCCGCAGCGGTAGTGCTCGCCGGAGTAGCCGCCCCGTCCGGAGCCGCACCGGCCATCGAGCCCGTGGCGGCCAAGCCAAGCGGTGTTTGCACCTTCGAGTTCAACAAGACCCCGTACGTGCTGCACAAGGCCGTCGTCGTCGGCGGAACAGTGACCTGCGATCCCGCCCCGCTCGAGTTCCACCTCACGTTGCAGCTGTGGCATCGGTCGGGCACCAGCAACCCGAAGCCGAAGGGGGAACCGGGCATTGTCACGCAGATCCCCAACCCCAGCGTCCACGTCGCCGCGATGGCGCTGGACTGCGTACCCGGCGCGTGGCAGGGCAAGATCGTCATGCGGGCCACCTGGGACACCGGGACGAACGAGGGCCGCAAAGAAACCGTGCCCATTATCCTCCAGTGCTAGGTTCACTCCGGTGAAGCTGCTCGTTGTCCGTAGCGGCCCTGCTACGTGGTCGACTCGTTGGTTTGTATTGCGCTGCCACGTGCACTCCTGGTTCCGGCGCGTCTCCCGCGAGCCCGGCTATACCGGTGAAGGTCAGTGGCATCCTCACCGCGAATACGGCGGTTGGGTCATCCGTCCGGCCAGTGGGTGGCGTCGGTTCCGCTGGGTAACCCCGCCCCTGCACTACACGCGCGCCATCCCTGCCGACGACATGTATGCCCTCGGCACGTGGATGCTGGCGAAGCTGGAGATGTAGACCAGGACACCGGATACAGAGAATCGCGCCCCGCCTCCGAATCGACGGAGGCGGGGCGCGTTATTCGTCGGACAGGACCTACCCGCGCGGACCGCGCGGCATCCACGTCCCGAGCACCACTTGATCGAGGCCGGCGCAGAGCGCGGCCCGGCGCATCGCCGCGGCGTCGTCGGGCGCGTCACGCACCATCGAATCCAGGATCGAAGGCGGGTCCGGCATCGAGTTGTCCTCGGTCTGCCAGAGATCTCTTGCCCCGCAATATCAGTCGTACTGCGCATTCACAGCCGATTGCCAGGCCTGTCGCACCGGTGTCCCAGTGACCGAATCTTCGATAGGACCGGTGAGCCGCTCCCGACAGTGGTTCACGGTTCGAGAGAAAGGAATTCCGTGTCGCTCTCCAAAACCGCTACGCCGCTGCGGCGTCTGGCCCGGGTCGCCGTGGCCGGTGCGCTGATCGCCGTCCCGCTCGCGGCCCTCGCATCGACCGCATCCGCCGAAACCCCCGCCGACCAGGGCCGGGTACAGCTGGTGGACGCGTCGCAGCAGGGCGCCGACATCGACGGCGGGCCCCGTCGTTTCGAACGTCACGAACGGCATGACGGGCCCGGTCGTGGGCCGGACGACCGCCCCGACTGTGGGCCGAACGGCGGCCCCGGGCCGGATGGCCCCCGGCACTTCTACAAGTTCGAGCATGTCCTGCCGCCGACCGGCTCGAGCTAGTCGTTCCGCCCCGACGAAAAGGCCCACCTCCGAGTTCGGAGGTGGGCCTTGTGTTTCAACGAGGGCTCAGGCCATGCCCGCGATCCAGTTGTGCATCCAGGAGATGGCCGTCTGACCGCCGCCCACGGGGTAGCTGCCGTACAGGGTGTGGGACTGCGACTTGTAGAAGCGCTCCAGGTCCTTGGCCCGCTGCTGGGTGGCCGAGTCGGTCAGCTGCGCTTGCAGGACCGGGACGCCGCCCGAGGACATCAGGTCGCCGAAAATGTTGCCCGCCTCGATCTGGTAGCGCCACATGTTCGCGGGGTTGGCGTCCGACGCCTGGGCGAGGAAACCGGCGAACCGCGTGACGAAGTCGTCGGTCGCGGTCGCGCAGTAGAGGTCGTCGAGCGCGCAGATGGTGCGGGTGCGATCGCTGACCCAGCCGAAACCGCCGACCCGGGGGCCGCCCGCGCCCGCGCCAGGAGCGACGGGGCCGACCTGGACGTCGGTGGGCGACCGGCGCGGATCGGAGATCAGGCCGACACCGGCGATGCGATCGGCGGGCACGACGCTGAGGCCGGTGCCGATCTCGGCGGCCAGATCACCGGCGGCGTCCGCACCCTGGCTGTAGCCGACGAGCGCGATCTTGGTGGCGCCGCACCGCTGCGCCATGTTCGCGATCAGGCCGCGCGCGTTGTCGACCGCCTCCTTCTTGGAGTTGCCGTAGATCTCACCTTCCCAAGGGAAGGCGGTCGCGGCGTAGGTCACGTAGTCGACTTCCGCGGAACCGGGCAGCCCCCGAGTGACGCCGGCGAGCATGCCGGGCTGCGGGGTCTTGTCCCGCCCGGTCTCCCAGGTACCCGGGATCGCCACCACATACAGGCTCGGGCAACCGGGAGCGGCGCTCGCCGACCCACTGCCGAAAACCAGGCCGGACATCACAGTCGCGGACGCGCCCAGAGCCGCGACGACCTTCTTCCACTGCATACCGCTCCAAACCTCGCCCTCGTCGAACTTCCCGCCGAGTTGCCGCGTCAATGCTGAACTCACCGGATGTCGTTTCAGTGCACGCCGGGTGAACAACGATCACCCGACCGGTATGACGTGCACCCATTACCGCATCCCAAGATCAGCAGCACGCCGGAGATCACAATAAAGCTACGGACGCCGCAATGCCATTCGAACCTCGTAGTGTGTCGGATTTCCGATGCCTGCTCGGGCAGGAGCACAGGTGAGGCGTGGGCCGGAAGCCCATCGATCGCGAAAAGGCGCCTGCGGACGAGTTGTCCACAGGCGCCTTTGTTTCCGCTCCGGTAAGAGAGGGGTTCTAGCGCTGCGCCACCATGGTGGGGGTGATCGGCGCCGGGAGGGCGGTCTCGCCTTCCAGGTACCGGTCCACACCCGCGGCCGCGGCGCGGCCTTCGGCGATGGCCCAGACGATCAGCGACTGACCGCGGCCCATGTCGCCCGCGACGAAGACGCCGGGAACATTGGTGGCCCAGTTCTTGTCGCGTTGCACGTTGCCGCGCTGGTCGTAGCCCACGCCGAGATCGGTGAGCAGTCCCGGCTTCTCGGGACCGACGAAGCCCATGGCCAGCAGCACCAGATCGGCCTCGAGGGTGAAGTCGGTGCCGTCCACCTTCTCGAAGCGACCGTTGACCATCTTGACCTCGTGGGCATCCAGGCCGGTCACCTTGCCGTCCGCGCCGACGAAGCGCTCGGTGTTCACCGAGAACACCCGTTCGCCGCCCTCCTCGTGCGCCGAGGAAACCCGGTACATCAGCGGGTAGGTCGGCCACGGGGTCGACGCGGCCCGCTCCTCCGGCGGGCGCGGCATGATCTCGAACTGGTGCACGCTGGCCGCGCCCTGCCGGTGCGAGGTGCCGAGGCAGTCGGCGCCGGTGTCGCCACCGCCGATGATGACGACCTTCTTGCCCTTGGCGTGGATGGGCGGCAGGCCCTCGTCATCGGTGACGTCGTCGCCGTGCTGCACCCGGTTGGCCCACGGCAGGAACTCCATGGCCTGGTGGATGCCGTCCAGGTCGCGGCCAGGGATCGGCAGGTCGCGGGCCAGGGTGGCGCCACCGGCCAGCACGATCGCGTCGAACTTCTCACGCAGCTGCTCGGCCGTGATGTCGACGCCCACGTTCACGCCGGTCTTGAAGATGGTGCCCTCGGCCTCCATCTGCGCCATGCGGCGGTCGATGAAGCGCTTCTCCATCTTGAATTCCGGGATGCCGTAGCGCAGCAGGCCACCGATGCGGTCGGCCCGCTCGAACACGGTCACGGTGTGCCCGGCGCGCGTCAGCTGCTGCGCGGCGGCCAGACCGGCCGGACCGGAACCGACGACGGCGACCTTCTTGCCGGTGAGGCGGGTCGGATAGACCGGGGTCACCCAGCCCTCGTCGAAGGCGTTCTCGATGATCTCGACCTCGACCTGCTTGATCGTGACCGGATCCTGGTTGATGCCGAGCACGCAGGACGCCTCGCACGGCGCGGGGCACAACCGTCCGGTGAACTCCGGGAAGTTGTTGGTCGCGTGCAGCCGGTCGATGCCTTCCCGCCAGCGGTCCTTGTAGACCAGGTCGTTCCACTCGGGGATCAGGTTCCCCAGCGGGCAACCGTTGTGGCAGAACGGGATACCGCAGTCCATGCACCGGCTGGCCTGGGTGCGCAGGGTCTCGTGGGAGAACTTCTCCTCGTAGACCTCTTTCCAGTCCATCAGGCGCAGCGGCACCGGCCGCCGCTTGGGCAGTTCGCGTGCGGTGTGCTTCAGAAAGCCCTGCGGGTCAGCCACGTGCGGCCCCCGAATAGTCACAGCGCTTCGTCCACGTCATCTCTAGAACTTCCTTAGCCACGAGCGGCCTCCATAATCGCCTCGTCCACGTCCTTGCCGCTCTTCTCAGCTTCGGAGATGGCGAGCAAAACCTTCTTGTATTCGCGCGGCATGACCTTCACGAAGTGGTTCACCTGCTGCGACCAATCGCTCAGAACGCGCTCGGCCACCGCGGAACCGGTCTGGTCACGGTGCTGGGTGATGATGTCGTGCAGCCAGGTGAAATCGTCACCGGACAACTGCTCGACGGCGTCGGCCTGCTCGGGGTTGAGCTTGGACGCGAAGGTGCCGTTCGGGTCGAACACGAACGCCACGCCGCCGGACATACCGGCGCCGAAGTTGCGTCCGGTCTCGCCCAGGATGACCACCCGGCCACCGGTCATGTACTCGCAGCCGTGGTCGCCCACGCCCTCGACCACCGCGGTGGCGCCGGAGTTGCGCACGGCGAACCGTTCGCCGACCACACCGCGGAGGAACACCTGACCGCTGGTGGCGCCGAACAGGATCACGTTGCCCGCGATGATGTTCTGCTCCGAGACGAACTCGCCGGGCGCGTTCAGCGACGGGCGCACCACCAGGCGACCGCCGGAAAGACCCTTGCCGACATAGTCGTTCGCGTCACCCTGCACGCGCAGCGTGATGCCGGCGGGCACGAAGGCGCCGAAGCTGTTGCCCGCCGAGCCGGTGAACGTGATGTCGATGGTGTCGTCGGGCAGGCCCGCGCCGCCGTAGAGCTTGGTCACCTCGTGACCGAGCATGGTGCCGACGGTGCGGTTGACGTTCGTGATCTTGGTCTCGAACTTCACCGCCTGACCCCGCTCCAGCGCGTCGCGGCTCTGCACGATCAGCTGCTGGTCCAGCGCCTTGTCCAGGCCGTGGTCCTGGGACTTGGTGCAGCGGCGGTCCTGGTACATGAACGCCGTCTCGACGTCGTCGAGGATCGGCGACAGGTCCAGCTTGCTGGCCTTCCAGTGCTGCTTGGCCCGCGAGGTGTCGAGCAGGTCGACCCGGCCGATGGCCTCATCCAGCGTGCGGAAGCCCAGCTGCGCCAGCAGCTCCCTGACCTCTTCGGCGATGAACAGGAAGAAGTTCTCGACGAACTCCGGCTTGCCGGTGAACCGCTCGCGCAGCACCGGGTTCTGCGTCGCGACGCCGACCGGGCAGGTGTCCAGGTGGCAGACGCGCATCATGATGCAGCCCGAGACCACCAGCGGCGCGGTGGCGAAGCCGTACTCCTCGGCGCCGAGCAGCGCGGCGATCATCACGTCGCGGCCGGTCTTCATCTGGCCGTCGACCTGCACGACGATGCGGTCGCGCAACCCGTTGAGCAGCAGCGTCTGCTGGGTCTCCGCGAGGCCGAGCTCCCAGGGACCGCCGGCGTGCTTGAGCGAGGTCAGCGGGGACGCGCCGGTGCCGCCGTCGTGGCCGGAGATCAGCACGACGTCGGCGTGCGCCTTGGAGACGCCCGCCGCGACGGTGCCGACGCCCGGTTCGGCGACCAGCTTCACGTGGATGCGCGCCTGCGGGTTGGCGTTCTTCAGGTCGTGGATCAGCTGCGCCAGATCCTCGATCGAGTAGATGTCGTGGTGCGGCGGCGGCGAGATCAGGCCGACGCCCGGCGTCGAGTGCCGCACCTCGGCGACCCACGGGTACACCTTGTGCGCCGGGAGCTGGCCGCCCTCGCCCGGCTTCGCGCCCTGCGCCATCTTGATCTGGATGTCGGTGCAGTTGGTCAGGTAGTGCGCGGTCACGCCGAAGCGGCCGGAGGCCACCTGCTTGATCGCGCTGCGCCGCCAGTCGCCGTTCTCCTCCGGCTCGAAGCGCGACGGCGACTCGCCGCCCTCACCCGAGTTCGACCGGCCGCCGAGGCGGTTCATCGCGATCGCCAGGGTCTCGTGCGCCTCGGACGAGATGGAGCCGTAGCTCATCGCGCCGGTGGAGAACCGCTTCACGATCTCCGAGGCGGGCTCGACCTCGTCGATCGAGATCGGGCTGCGCGCCTTGTGCTTGAACTTGAACAGACCGCGCAGCGACGCCAGCCGCTCGGACTGGTCGTCGACCAGCTTGGTGTACTCCTTGAAGATCGGGTACTGGCCGGACCGGGTGGCGTGCTGCAGCTTGAACACCGTGTCCGGGTTGAACAGGTGGTATTCGCCCTCACGCCGCCACTGGTACTCACCGCCGACCTCGAGCTCGCGGTGGGCGCGCTCGTTGCGGTTCTCCAGGAACGCGATCCGGTGCCGCTGCGCGACGTCCTCGGCGATCTCGTCCAGGCCGATGCCGTCCAGGTGCGAGCGCAGGCCGGTGAAGTACTCGTCCACCAGATCCTGCGACAGGCCGATCACCTGGAAGAGCTGGGCGCCGTTGTAGGAGGCCAGCGTGGAGATGCCCATCTTGGACATCACCTTCAGCACACCCTTGCCCGCGGCCTTGTTGTAGTTCGCGACCGCCTTGCGGTAGTCGGCGGCCAGGTCGCCGGTGCTGCCCGGCAGCTCGAGGGCGCCGCGCTCGAGCATGTCCTCGATGGTCTCGAAGGCCATGTAGGGGTTGATCGCGGCGGCGCCGAAGCCGACCAGGGTGGCCATGTGGTGCACCTCACGGGCGTCACCGGCCTCCACGACGAGGCCGACCATGGTGCGGGTGCGTTCGCGCACCAGGTGGTGGTGCACCGAGGAGGTCAGCAGCAGCGACGGAATCGGCGCCAGCTTCTCGTTGGACTCGCGGTCGGACAGCACGATGATCCGCGCTCCGCCGTCGATGGCGGCCGACACCTGGGTGTTGATCGCCTCCAGCGCCTTGCGCAGGCCCTTGCCGCCCTTCTTGACGGGGTACAGGCCGCGCACGACCACCGAGCGCAGCTCGGGGTGCGATCCGTCGTCGTTGATGTGCACGAGCTTGGCCAGCTCGTCGTTGTCCAGGATCGGCTGCTCGAGCGCGATCATGTTGCACGACTCCGGCCCCGGGTGCAGCAGGTCGGCCTCCGGGCCGATGTTGCGCTTGAGGCTGGTGACCACCTCTTCCCGGATCGCGTCCAGCGGCGGGTTGGTGACCTGCGCGAACAGCTGGGAGAAGTAGTCGAACAGCAGGCGCGGGCGGGCCGACAGCACCGCGATCGGGGTGTCGGTGCCCATCGAGCCGAGCGCTTCGCCGCCGGTCTTGGCCATCGGCGAGATCAGCAGGTTGAGCTCCTCGGTGGTGTATCCGAAGATCTGCTGGCGGATCAGCACGCGGTCGTGCGACATGTGCACGTGCGGGCGGTCGGGGAGGTCGGCGAGGCGGAACACGCCCGCGTCCAGCCACTCCTGGTACGGGTGCTCGGCGGCGAGCTGGGACTTGACCTCTTCGTCGCCGACGATGCGGCCCTGGGCGGTGTCGACCAGGAACATGCGGCCCGGCTGCAGGCGCGCCTTCCTGACCACCTTGGACGGGTCGATGTCCAGCACGCCGACCTCGGAGGCCATCACGACCAAGCCGTCGTCGGTCACCCAGATACGGCTCGGCCGCAGGCCGTTGCGGTCGAGCACGGCGCCGACGACGGTGCCGTCGGTGAAGCACACCGACGCGGGGCCGTCCCACGGCTCCATCAGCATCGAGTGGTACTCGTAGAAGGCCCGCTGCCGCGGGTCCATGGTGTCGTTGCGTTCCCAAGCCTCGGGAATCATCATCAGCACGGCGTGGGGCAAGCTGCGGCCGCCGAGGTGCAGCAGTTCCAGCACCTCGTCGAACCGGGCGGTGTCGCTCGCCCCCGGGGTACAGATGGGGAAGATCTTCTCCAGCCGGTTCTTGCCCGCCGAATCGACGCCGAAGACGTCGCTGCGAAGTAGCGCCTCACGGGCGCGCATCCAGTTCTCGTTGCCGGTGACGGTGTTGATCTCACCGTTGTGCGCCACCCGGCGGAACGGGTGCGCCAGCGGCCAGGAGGGGAAGGTGTTGGTGGAGAACCGGGAGTGCACGATGCCCAGGGCGCTCTCCACCCGGGAGTCCTGCAGGTCCAGGTAGAACGCGCGCAGCTGCGGCGTGGTGAACATGCCCTTGTAGACGAAGGTCTGCCCGGACAGGCTCGGGAAGTAGACCGACTCCCTGCCGACCGCGCCCTCACCCGCACCGGCCGACCCCAACTCGCGCTCGACCCGCTTGCGCACCACGTAGGCGCGACGCTCCAGATCCATCTCCGACAGCGGATCGGAAGCGTTCTTCGGGGAGGCAATGAAGATCTGCCGGAAGCTCGGCATGGCGTCGCGGGCCAGCGCGCCGAGCGACGACTCGTCGATCGGCACCTCGCGCCAGCCGAGAACCTCGAGGCCCTCTTCCTTGACGATCTTCTCCACGCCGTAGGCGGCGCGCGCGGCTTCGCGGCGGGCCTGCGGCAGGAAGGCGATACCGGTGGCGTAGGAGCCCTCCGGCGGCAACTCGAAGTCCACGATCGCGCGGAAGAAGCGGTCCGGGACCTGGAGCAGGATGCCCGCGCCGTCACCGCTGTTGGGCTCGGCGCCCGCGGCGCCACGGTGCTCCAGGTTCAACAGAGCCGTAATAGCCTTGTCGACGATGTCGCGGCTGCGGCGGCCGTGCATGTCGACGACGAATGCGACGCCGCAGGCGTCGTGCTCGTTCGCCGGGTCGTAGAGCCCGATGGGTCCAGGTGACCTGTGGCCAGGAAGTTGCGTCATGCCTCTGCCTTCAAGAAAGTCGGCCTTCGAAGAAAACGGCCTTTCGCCGAACGCCTCCGTACAAGACTGCGCCCGTACGTTCCGAAGCCAGCCGCGCTGATGGTCTTCGGCGTGCAGTCAGGTCTGCAGTTGTCTCTCCACCCGCTTCTGTGACGTAGTGGGTGCCCTTCGGTAACGGATCCCTAACAAGATCCTTACCTCCGAGCGGGTGCTCGCCCGCTACGCTGAGCACCTGGCTAGGGCTGCCCGAGCGGGCGAGGTAGCCGAACGTTCTGTGTTCGGCGTAAGAGCAAACGATAAGTCAGGTCCAGGGCCCAACCAACTTAGGTTGTGCTAATAACCATGTTTAGCTGGGCTTCTGCATTTGGTCCTCCACGTGTGCGCGTCGTCCAGTGTAAAGCAGCGAGTGCCGTGCGATCGATCCCCATGGCACCCGGTGCCAGCTGGGGAAACCGGCGCGCGACACCGACCCGAGACTTTCCTCACAAAGCCCGGAAACCGCCCTCACCTGCGTCGAAGTGGATTTCCCCGCTGGACGGCGCGGCAAACCAAGCGGCAGCGGCTAACTCGGCGATCGGCCCGTTGAGATATTTCCGACACCGGCGTGACAAGCCATGAATGTGATCCGACCGTCCGGCCTCTTTTGCCTGCTGTGTCATTCAGCACATAACCAGCAAATCTCGGGAAGTGGTGTTGGACACATCTTTCCGCTGACCCGCCACAGACCTGCGGGGCCGGCCTACGACCGGCAGAGCGAGACGGCGGCCCGCACCAGCGCCGCGCGGTGCAGGGCGTCCCCGTTGCCCATGGTGAACACCCCGAAGACGCTGCGCGCCAACCGTTCCGCGCAGTCCGGCGCGGTCAGCTCGGCGCGGTGCATGTCGAGCTGGTCGAGGATCTCGACATTCACGCGGTCGATGACCGGGCGCACCGAGGCGAGCCCTGCGGGCGCGATGGGCGCGGCGGCCGGGTCGAAGCGCCACCGCAGCATCAGCCCGCGCTGCACCGTCTTGTTGGCCTCGATCTGCCCGAGGAAAACCTGCCGCACCCAGTCCTCCGGCAGGTCGCGACCGTTGCCCGACCGGGCCATCGCGTCGTAGACCTCCGCCTCCCTGGCCGGATCGTCGATCGTCGGCTCGATGCCGAGCTCGCCCGCGGCCACCCACTTCGCCGCGGCCACCGCGTCGGCGGTGTCCAAGCGCTCGACCACCAGGGCGACCAGCCGGTCCAAGGACCCGTCGGCCGGAGCGGCGCCCGCGCCGGCCGGCCACATCAGCAGTACCGCCGCCAGCAGCGTCCAACCGACTCGCGCACGTCGTGACCTCCTGGGATCGCCCGCATGGAAACGAATCACCGCGTCAGCGTAGGCGAGGTCGCCCGGCCCGCCCGGCCCGCCGCGGACCGGGCTGTGAGCCTGGCCACATCCGGCCTCCCCTGGTCGCTGGGCACCCGCGGGGCCTGTCACGCTGTCACAACGAATCCGTGACAGTTTCGTCGCGCCCGCGAAAGCGCCTGGGACGTAGAGGATGTGCCTTCCGATGACCGTCACCGGCTTGTTCACCTGGCTCGGCGGGGGCCGGACCAGCGCGATCACCGATCGTCACGAGCGTGCCGGATACGCCGTCACCGGTGCCGTCGTGTTGTTGTTCGCCGGTATCTCCGGTGTGGTCGCCGCACTGGCCGCGGCGTCCGCCTGGCCCTGGTGGGCAGCGACGGTGGTGGGAATCGTGGTCGTCGCGCTGACCGGCGCGGCGGCGCGTGCACTGGCCACGGCACGGCCGAGCGGAGGACCGGACCGGCTCGGGCTGCTCGCGCGCTTCGCGGTCGCCGTGCTGGCCGGTGGATTGCTCGCGGAACTGGCCGCGATCGTGCTGTTCAGCGGGTCCGTCGACCGGGTGCTGGATGAGAAGGCGCAGCGCTCGCTCGATTCGGCACCTCGGGTCGTCGCGGCGCAGGCGGAACTGGACCGGGCGAAGGCCGACCGGGCCGCGCTCGAACAGGCGATCGGCATGGCTCAGAACGATATCGATCACGCCCTGGTGATCGCCCGCTGCGAATTCAACCCGGCCCCCGAGTGCCCGCGCACCAGGATCACCGGCGTGCCCGGTCGCGGGCCGGAGGCGCGGACGGCCGACGCCATGCTCGACGACGCCCGCAAGCAGCTCGCCACCGCGCAGGCCCGGGTGGATGCCGCGGACCGCCGGATCGACGCCGACCGGGACGCCTTGGCAGCCGCGCGGACCGCCGCCTTCGACGACACCGATCGCGGACTCGGCGCGCGCTGGCAGGCGATGAACGACTACACCGTGCACAACGCGCTGCCGCTGCGCATTCTCACCATCGTGGCGTTCGTCGCACTCGCCCTGCTGCCACTTGTGCTGCGGTGGTGGCGTGGCGAGACTTCGTTCGACCGGCACAACGCCGCCCGTACGGTGCACGATCGCGCCGAGCGCGACGCCGATGCGGCGATCGCGGTCAAGCAGGCCGAAGTGCGCACCGAGGCGGAGATCCTGCGTGCCGAGCAGCAACTCACCGCCGCCCGTCTCGCCGTCGAGGCGGACACGGCCATCGATCGGGAGCGGCAGCGCACCCGCATCATCGCGGCCATCGGCGGCATCGAGATCGGCATCACGGAGCCGCCGCGCCGCCCCGAACTTCCCGCCGCGGCGGAAGACCGAAAGGACAGCGACATGCCCGACGAGGTGACGCCGAACCTACCGGCGCCGGTGACCGTGCATTCGCCCGCCGTCGCCGCCCCGCAGGCGGCGCCGCAGAGCGGCGGACTCGAACTGCCCCTGATCGGCACGGTGCCGTTCAGCGACACCGCGGCGCGTCTCATCCGTCCGCTGGTTCCGTCGTTCGTCGCCAACGCGATCGACACGGCGACGCATCCGCTGCGCACCGCTCGGCAGGCGTTCGAGGAGGTCGAGGAGATCACGTTCACGCTGCGGCGCACCCGCAAGGTGACCATCGACGGCCAAGCCACGCATCCGCAGGCCGTCGGCTACCAGCCGCAGCCCGGCTCCCCCGAGATCGCGCATGCCCAGCACATCGCCTCCACCGTCGTCGACGCGGTGCCCCGCTACTCCTCGCTTCCGCCGACCGGCGCCGCGGGCTACGGCCTGCCCACCGGCATCCGCCGAGACGAGCTGCCCGAGCCCGACCGCCGCGAACTGCCACCCGGGCGCTGACAAGACCGGCCTGCCACCGCCTGGCCGCGTCCAGCAGCTGACCGAGGCCGCCCCGGGACCGGTTCAGGCATCGCGCGCGAACGGCATCGCACGTCACGCACTCGGCGCGTCGGGGCGGCGGGCGGGCGCCGACACCTCGGACTCCGGGTGACGCTGCGGCTCGTGTCGGTGATCGTCGCCGCGACGGCCCAGCGCTGTGTGTGCGGGTCCGGTGGCCGCCTCCGGCGGACCGGTCGGACGGGCACGCGGTGGATGCGAAGTCGCCTCCGCGGCGGCCGGATACGCCTCCGCCTACGCTGCACCCATGCAACACAGGGAGGTGACGCTCGCCGCGGCGCCGTGGGGCTCGCCATTGCTCGGGTCCGCCGAGGAGTCGTCGGGGTTGCGGCGCATTCGCATTCAGTTGTTGCTCACCGTGCCCACCCTGTTGGGAAACCTGACGGGCATGGTGGTGTCGATCGTGCTGGTGGGCTTCGTCCTGCCGGGGCCGTCGGTGTTCACCCGGGATCTCCTGCTGCTCGACGTGCTCGCCGCACCGCTGTACGCGAGCTGCGCGCTGCTGCTCGGGCTGTGGTGGGGCACGACTCGCGGGCTGCGCGCGCTGCGGTGGGCCACCGACCCGCTGCACGTGCCCACCGAGGAGGAACAGGCCGCGGCCACGGTGGTACCGCGCAGGCTGGTGCGTAACCAAGCGCTGCTGTGGTTCGGCGGCCTCGTCCTGCTGACCACCCTGTACGGCCTGGCCGAACCGCGGCTGATTCCGAAGGTGGCCTTCGGCATCGCGCTCAGCGCCATCGTGGTGTGCGCGAACAGCTATCTGATCATCGAGTTCGCGCTGCGACCCGTCACCGCGCGGGTGCTGGAAGCCGCGGCTTCCGGTCGACGCCGCGGCATCGGCGTCTTCGGACGCTCACTGGTGGTGTGGGTCGTCGGATCGGGCGTTCCGGTGGCCGGGATGATGGTGCTCGCGGTGTCGGCGCTCGTGATGGACGACGTGTCCAAGGCTCGGCTGGCGGTCTGCGTGCTGTCCCTCGGCGGAGCGACCTTGGTCTTCGGCCTGCTGCTGATGACGCAGACACTGGCCGCGACCGTAGCCCCGATCCTCGGTGTGCGCCGCGCGATGCGCCAGGTGGAGGACGGCGATCTCGCTGTCGCGCTGGCGGTCTACGACGGCACCGAGCTCGGCGAGCTGCAGAGCGGTTTCAACCACATGGTGGAGGGGCTGCGGGAACGCGAGCAGATCAGGGACCTGTTCGGCAGGCATGTCGGGCGCGAGGTAGCCGCGGCCGCGCTGGCGGGCGATCCGACGCTCGGTGGCGTGGAGACCGACGCCGCGGCCCTGTTCATCGACATCGTCGGCTCCACGACGATGGCCGCGACCATCCCCGCGCCGGAGATGGTCGCCCTGCTCAACCGGTTCTTCGCCATCGTGGTGGACGAGGTCGAGCGGCACGGCGGGCTGGTCAACAAGTTCGAGGGAGACGCCGCGCTCGCCGTCTTCGGCACGCCCGCGCCGCTGTCCGATGCCGCGGGCGCGGCGCTGGCCACCGCCCGCGCGATCCGATCCCGGCTCGACGCCGACGCGACCGATTTCGTCGCGGCCATCGGCGTCGCCGCGGGCCGGGTGGTGGCGGGCAATGTCGGCGCTCATCAGCGCTACGAGTTCACCGTCATCGGCGACGCGGTCAACGAAGCCGCGCGCCTGTGCGAGCTGGCCAAGCAGCAGGGTCTGCTGCTCGCCTCCGGTGCCACCGTCGCGGCGGCTGCCGAGGCCGAGACCGAACAGTGGCAGCTCGGCGAATCCGTCACCCTCCGCGGCCGCCTCACGCCGACCCGTCTCGCGCGTCCCGCGTGAGGTTTTCCGGTCGCTCGATTCGCCCGGCGCTCCGGGCGTTCGGAACTCGCGATCACGCCCGCGCATGGCGCAACCGGAACGCCACCACCGCGGCGACGAGCAGGATGGCGGTGGTGCCGATCGCCGCGAAGTGGATGCCGGAGACGAACGAATCGTGCACCGAGGCGAGGAACGCGTTTCCGGCGGCCTCCGGCAGCTCACGGGCGAAAGCCGTGGCCGCGCCGAGGGATTCCGAGGCGGCGTCCGCTCGATCATCCGGCACGTGGCTCAGGTCGAGGCCGTTGCGGAAGATCGCCATTACCACGCTGCCGAGTATCGCCACGCCCAGCGCGATACCGGTCTCGTAAGCGGTCTCCGACACCGCGGCGGCCGCACCCGCGCGCTCCGCCGGCGCCGCGCCGACCACCAGGTCCGACGACACGGTCAGCGCGACGCCGACACCTGCCCCCACGAACAGGAAGCCGAGCACGAACGGCGTCGTGCTGGTGGCCGCCTCCGGGCCCAGCCATCCGAACAGCGCCGCGCCCACCGCCGCGGTGATCAGCGCGCCGCCCAGCACGGTGCCCGGCCGCAGCCGTCGCACCAACCAGGCCGCGGCGAGCGAGGCGATCATCCCGGCCAGCAGGCCCGGCAGCAGCAGCAAGCCCGCCTGCATCGGCGAGCGTCCGAGCACCAACTGGAGGTACTGCGAGCCGAAGAACAGGACACCGGCCAGCGCGAACACCGCGAGCAGGCTGGTCACCACCGCCGTACGGAAGGTGGGCAGCGCGAACAGCGCCAGGTCGAGCATCGGCCGCGCGAGCCGTCGCTGCCTGCGCACGAACCCCGCACCCGCAAGCACACCGAGCGCGCCGATCAGGACCGGTCGCATACCCGGACCGTGCGCCGCGACCTCCTTCACCGCGTATACCACGGGCACCAGGGTGAGCATCGACAGGACGGCGCTGAGCAGGTCGAAGCGACCGGGCTTCGGATCGCGCGACTCCGGGATCAGCACCGGCCCCAGCCCGATCAGGACCAGCATGACCGGCAGGTTCACCAGGAACACCGAACCCCACCAGTAGTGCTCGAGCAGCCAGCCGCCCAGTAGCGGTCCCGCCGCGGCGCCACCGCCCGCCATCGCGCTCCACACCGCGATCGCGACCGTGCGCTGCCGCGGATCGAGGAACATCGACCTGATCAGCGCCAGCGTCGCGGGCATCAGCGTCGCACCGGCGACGCCTTGCAGCACCCGCGCCGCGATGAGCATCTCCGGCGTCGGGGCCCACGCCGCGAGCACGGAGGCGATGCCGAATCCGGCCGCGCCGAGCAGCAGCAGCCTGCGCCGCCCGATCCGGTCCCCGAGGTTCCCCATGACGACGAGCAACCCGGCCAGCACGAACGAGTACACGTCGATGATCCACAGCAGCTGCGGCGTGGTCGGGGCGAGATCGGCGCTGATCGCGGGTACGGCCAGGTCCAGCACGGTCGCGTCGACGGCGAGCAGTAGCAGGGCGAGCGCGAGCACGGACAATCCGGCCCACTCGCGCGCTCCGGCGCGGGGTGGCGCGGTGGCCGATCGTCCGGTGGGCCGCGCGGTCTGGGTGTTCATGACTTTCTCGACTTCCGTCGTCCATTTTATTACCGTCCAGACGGTATAGTAACTGACCAACCGTCCGGACGGTATAGTCGAGTGCGTGACCGCTGACACCCGCGACCGCATCCTGGACGCGCTCGAGACCTTGCTGCTGGAAAAAGGCATGTCGCAAGTGACATTGGAGAACGTGGCGGCCACCGCGGGCGTCTCCAAAGGTGGCTTGCTCTATCACTTCAAGAGCAAGGACGCGCTGCTCGCGGGCCTGGTCCGCAGGCTGGCCGACCGTGCGGGCAAGCAGCTGGACGGCGCGGTCGCCAGAGGCGGCTCGGTAGCCGAGTGGTACCTGCAGACACCCAACCCGGACGACGCGGCGGAAGCGGTGGAACTGGAGCTCTATCGGTCCATGCTCGCGACCATGCGCACGATCGACGCCACACCGGAGCCCGACGAGGTGCAGCAGGCGCTGGTCGACATGATGAACGCGTGGTCGGACGGTCTGGACGCGGAGGTCGCCGACCCGGTACAGGCCGACCTCATCCGGCTCGTGGGCGACGGCGTGTACCTGCGCGCGCTGCTCGGCCTCCCGCCCATCGATCCGGTTCGCTACCGGCACGTGGTGGACCGCTTACTGCGCCGCTGACGGCTAGACTCGGCCCGTGCTGCCAGCCGCCGAACCGGCCGGCGCCGTCGGGGCGGGAACAGATCCGGTACCAGGGTCTCCTGGAACGACGGTGCCGATCCGACCGCTGAGTTTTCGTGAACTGCTCGATGCGCCGTTCGCGCTGATCCAGGCGAACATCCGCGCCATCGCCGGTTCGATCGTGCCGGGCTTGCTCCTGGCCGAGGCCGTGGTCGTCGCGGTGACCGCGGGCGTGTCCGAGCTGACCGGCGGTTCCGACGCGGGCACCGCCTGGGCGGCGATCGGGTCCACCGCGGCCTGTGCCTGGTTGCTGCGGTTCGCGTTACGCGGCACGACCGTGGCCCTGGGGCTCGCGACCGTCGGTGGCGCGCCGATCGGCCGCAGGACCGCGTTGCGCCGATTCGGTGCGACGCTCGGCCCGCTGCTGGTGTTCCAGCTGTTGTTCACGCTGGTGGGCGTCGGCGTGCTCGCGGTGAGCGGCTTGCCGATCGTGACGCTGCCCCTCGCGGTGCTCTGGCTGGGCTGGCTGCGCGCCCGCCGCTGGGTGGCGGTGCCGGTGCTGTTCGTGGAGCGCACCTCGCACCGCGACGGAATCGCCCGCGCCAAGCTGCTCGCCGAAGGCGCGGAGTGGCCGACCGTCGGGCTCTGGATCGCGCAACGCGTCCTGTTCGGGCTGCTGGCGATCCCGCTGCTGGCCATTCCGCTGTACGTCTCGGACTTCTCCGGCACGCACCGGTGGCCGGTGATCGTGCTGACCACGTCGGCGGTGCTGCTGCTGACGGCCTTCGGCGAAGTGGTCGAGGCGTCGTCGCGGGTGGTGTGCTACCTCGATCGCCGTTGCCGCAGGGAGGGATTGGACATTCGCATTCCCCGGCAGGAGACGCGATGAGCGATCCGACACCGCCGGAGATCCCGTCGGCTCGGCATCCGGGTGAGGTCCGGCTGACCGAAGGTCCCCACGCGACCGACGACCCGGCGCCCGGCGCGCCGCGGCTCGGCGCCGCCGCCGACCATCGGGCCGCCGCCGAATCCGCCGCGCGGCACCGCGATTTCGACCGTGCTTTGCGGGAACGTTTCCGTGCCGTGCTGCGCGGCCTGGAACAGGGCGGTGTGCTGGAGGTCCGGCGCTCGCGCACGGCGCGGGAAACCGCCGACGATGTGACGACCGCGTTGCCGCTCGAGGTCGCCACCGAGATCCAGCCCGCCGCCCACAGTTTCGACGAGGTGGTCTACGGCGGACGCCGCGCCACCGAAGACGAATACCGCAGGCTGGAATACGCCGACCGGTTCTCCGCCTCCGCGCCGCCACCCGCGCCGGAACCGGTCGAGATCGAGGCGGTCGAGAAGGCGCCGCGCACCAGGCGCAGGCTTCCCCCGCTGCCCGATCTTCTGCGCGACCCCCGGTTCTGGGCGGCGCTCGCCGCGACGGCCGCGTTGCTGCTGCTGGCCTACGGCGCCCTGCGGTCCTGCGGTGCGCCCACCGCGCCCACTCCGCCGCCGCCACAGCCCCCGCCGGATCTGCCAGATGTCCCGCCGCCCAGCCGCCCCGGCTTCGGGGCGGGCGACGACCCGATCTGGGACCGGCTGCCCGCACCGGTCTTCTACGGCGGCGTGCAGTTCCTGATCGCCGCCGCACTGGTGGTGTGGTGGCGGGCCCGCAGGCGGGGCGCACTGGTGCGCGAGCCCCGCCCGGTCGAGGTGGCGGCGAACGAACTGCTCGCCGGACAGGCCGCCCTCTACCGCCGCTCGAAAGACCACGACCACGTCGCCGGGAAGCTGCGGGCGGCCACGCTGCGCCGCATCCGTGCCCCGCTCGGCATCACGGCCGACACACCGCCGGACCGGATCGTCGCCGCGGTCGCCGCGCGCGTCGGAGCCCACCCCGCCCAGATCGGGGCCGCCTTGTTCGGCCCGGTGCCCGATCCCGGGACGCTGCGGGTGGTCGCCGCTCAGCTCGAATGGATCGAATCGGAGGTCGGATGAGACGCCTTCGCCCAATCCTCGCCCGGCCCACGGCATCCGGGAACGCCCGCGAACCACAGGAGATCGAATGACCAGCACCGAGACCACCCCGACGGCCGAGCAAGCGGGCGCCGCGTTCCACGCCCTGCGCGCCGAGATCGGCAAAGCGGTGGTCGGCAACGACAGCGCGGTCATGTACCTGGTGCTCGCGCTGTTGTGCCGCGGCCACGTGCTGCTCGAAGGTGTCCCGGGCGTGGCCAAGACGCTGCTGGTGCGGGCGCTGGCCACGGCGCTGGACCTGGACCACGCGCGGGTGCAGTTCACCCCCGACCTGATGCCCGGCGACGTCACCGGCTCGCAGATCTACGATCCGCACTCCGCGGAGTTCACCTTCCGGCACGGTCCGGTGTTCACCAACCTGCTGCTCGCCGACGAGATCAACCGCACGCCGCCGAAAACCCAGTCGTCGCTGCTGGAATCGATGGAGGAACGGCAGGTCTCGGTGGACGGGAAGCCGCAGCCGCTGCCCGATCCGTTCGTCGTCGTCGCCACTCAGAACCCGATCGAGCAGGAGGGCACCTACCCGCTGCCGGAGGCGCAGCTGGACCGGTTCCTGTTCAAGGTGGACATCCACCTGCCCGGCCGCGACGACGAGTTCCGCATCCTGCAACGCCACGCCGCCGGCTTCGATCCGCGCGACCTGACCGCCGCGGGCTTGCGTCCCGTCGCAGGCCCCGAACACATCACCGCCGCCCGCGCCGCGATCGCGCAGACGACGATCAGCCCCGAGGTGCTCGCCTACACCGTCGACGTGTGCCGGGCCACCCGCACTTCACCCGCCGTGCAGCACGGGGCCTCGACCCGCGGCGCGACCGCGCTGATGGCGGCCTCGCGCGCGTTCGCCTGGCTCACCGGTCGCGGGTTCGTCACACCCGACGACGTGAAAGCCGTCGCCGTCGCCGTGCTGCGCCACCGCCTGCAGTTGCGC
This sequence comes from Nocardia sp. NPDC005745, assembly GCF_040630775.1. Lineage (NCBI taxonomy): Bacteria > Bacillati > Actinomycetota > Actinomycetes > Mycobacteriales > Nocardiaceae > Nocardia > Nocardia sp. NPDC005745. Next base: position 76,197 of record NZ_JBEXYF010000027.1, on the reverse strand, counting down.
CCGGAGGCCGAGCTGGACGGCGTGACCACCGAGGGTGTGCTGTCGTCGCTGCTGCTGTCGGTTCCGGTTCCGGTGTAGCGCATGGTCGTCACCGGCCGGCTGGCCGCCGCGGCAGGCGTGGCGGCCCTGTTCGTCACCCTGGTCCTGCCGTCCGTGCTCGGCGTGGTCGTGGTGACCTGTGCCCTGGCGGCCGGGGTGCTCATCGATCTCGGCGCGGTGGGACGGGCGCGCGACCTGGCGCTGTCTCGCGAGGCACTCACCACGGTGCGACTCGGGCGCTCCGTCGAGGTGGAGCTCGTCGCGGTCAACACCGGAGCCCGCACGCTGCGCGGCACTGTGTGGGACGACTGGCCAGGCAGCGCACGCGCCGGAAACCGCACGCACGAACTGGATCTCGCGCCGGGCACCAAGGTCCGCTTCCGCACCGCGCTCACACCCACCTATCGCGGCGATCGGGTCGCGGGCCAGGTCACCGTGCGCCTGCTCGGCCCGCTCGGGCTCGCGGGCAGGCAGACGAGGCACGACGTGCCCGCCCGGGTACGCGCGCTGCCCGCGTTCCGCGCCGAACGGCTGTTGCGCTCGAAGGTCAAGCGGTTGCAGCACCTGGAAGGCCGCAATGTGGCCAACCTGCGCGGGCAGGGCACCGAATTCGACTCCTTCCGCGAGTACGTCGCCGGGGACGACGTGCGCGCCATCGACTGGCGCGCCACCGCCCGCGCCACCGACGTCCTGGTCCGCACCTGGCGCCCGGAGCGCAACCGGCACATGCTGATGCTGCTGGACACCGGCCGGGTCAGCGCGGGCCGGGTGGGCGACGGCACCCGCTTGGACGCGAGCATCGAGGCGGCCCTGCTGCTCGGTGGCCTGGCCGCGGCCGCGGGAGACTCGGTCGACCTGCTCGCCTTCGACCGGCGAGCCCGCGCCGAAGTCCGGGGCGTCGCCGGGAAAGGTCTGCAACTGAAGCTGATGCACGCGATGGCGGGCATCACCCCCGCGCTCGTCGATACCGACAGCGCCGGGCTGGTGCGTGCGGCCATCCAGCGCACCCGCCGACGCAGCCTGGTCGTCTGGTTCACCAGCCTGGACGGCGCCGCGGTCGAGGAGAACCTGCTGCCCGTGCTGCCGGTGCTGGCGCAGCGGCACCGAGTGCTCATCGTCTCGGTGACCGACCCCGATGTCGCCGCGGCCGCCACCCGCCGCGACAACCTCGCCGACCTCTACGCCGCGGCCGCGGCAGAATCCGTCCTCGCCGAACGCGCGCTGGTCCAGGAATCGCTGCGCCGCACCGGTATCGCGGTCGTCGCCGCGTCACCGGAACGACTGCCGGAGGCCTTGGCGGACGAATACCTGGAACTGAAACAATCCGGCGCACTCTGAGGAGGATCATGGCCCCATGGCCTCAGATCTCGCCGCCTTCGTCCGTGGACTGCCGAAAGCGGAGCTGCACCTGCATCTGGAAGGGACGCTGGAGCCGGAGCTGAAGTTCCGCCTCGCCCGGCGAAACGGCATCGAGCTGCCGGAGAAGACCGTGGCCGAGGTGAAGCGGACCTATCGCTTCCACGACCTGACGTCGTTCCTCCGCGTCTACTACCCCGCGATGCGCGTTCTCCAGCGCCCGGAGGACTTCCACGACCTCGCATTCGACTATCTGCGCCGGGCGCACGCCCAAGGCGTGCGCCACGCCGAGCTGTTCTTCGATCCGCAGGCGCACACCGGGCGCGGGATCCCGTTTCCCACGGTGATCAGCGGATACCGGTCGGCCATCGCGCGAGCGCGGCGGGAACTGGGGATATCCGCCGAGCTGATCCTGTGCTTCCTGCGCGATCACTCCGCGGAGTACGCGATGGCGACGCTGCTGGAGGCGCTGCCGTACAAGAGCTGGATTCTCGGGGTCGGGCTGGATTCCGACGAGCGCGGCAACCCGCCGAGCAAGTTCGCCGCCGTCTTCGAGCGCGCCCGCGCCGAAGGCTTCCTGCTGACCATGCACTGCGACATCGACCAGCCGGATTCGGTCGAGCACATCCGCCAGGCGCTGGAGGACATCGCCGTCGACCGCCTCGACCACGGCACGAACATCGTCGAGGACGATCGTCTGGTCGAACTGGCCGCGGCCAAGGGAATCGCGCTCACCTGCTGTCCGGTGTCGAACTCCTTCGTCACCGCCGAGATGAAGTCCGCGCAGATCGTCGGCCTGCTCGATCGCGGGCTGACGGTGACGGTCAACAGCGACGACCCCGCCTACTTCGGGGCGTACGTGGCCGACAACTACCTCGCACTCGCCGAGCACGCCGGCCTCGGCATAGATCGGCTGGCCGAGCTGGCCAGGAATTCGTTCCGCGCTTCCTGGCTGACGCCCGCCCGGCAGGACGCGTTCCTCCGCGAGGTGGACGATTACGTCGCGGCGAACGGCTGACCCACGCGCGGCGGGAACACCGGGTACATCGGCGCGGGCAGCACCCGGCGCTGTCGTTCGGCGATGACCGCGCCCAGGATCTGCGGCGGCGGGTAACCGGCAGGCGGCGCGACGCGCAGCCGCCCGCACACCTCACCCACCAGCGCTGTGCCCAGCTGGTGCCGCGCCGCGGGCGTCAGGGTGCGCAACCGCGTCAGGTACTGCCGCACCGCCAAGGCGAGCTCCTCCGGCAGTCCGGACAGATCGAGCTGCGCGCTCCAGCCGGTCAGCCACGGCGGCGCGATCGCGAGCGCGGGCGGTGGCAGCGGGCGCTGCGCGTGCACGACCACGGTGCCCGCGAGCACGTCACCGATCCGCCGCGCGTGCGGCGAGCACATCGAGGTGAGTACCGCGATGGCGCCGAACCCGCCGAGCATCCAGAAATCGACGATCGCGCCGGCCAGGCCGCGGGTGAGCGCGTGCCGGAAGTCGATCGGCCCGCCGTCGGCGCGCACCACGCGCAACCCGAGCATCAGTTTGCCCAGTGTCCGCCCCCGCCAAGCGGTCTCGCAGGCCACCGGGTACCCGACCAACACGGTGACGATGGTGACCAGCATCACCACGTCCAGCCAGGCCGAGTCGACGCCCGCGGGCAGCAGCAGCGTGACGATCGCGAACAGCAGCGCGAAAGCGAGCGTGCACTGGGCCAGCACGTCGATCAGGAACGCGCTCGCCCTGGTGGGGATCCGGGCGATCGGCAGCTCCAGGGCCACTGCTTCGCCGGTGGTGAACTCAGCCATGTCGATAGCATTCTTGCGACCGGCGGGAGTGGGAGGCAACCGAATGGACGTGGACGCATACAGCCTGGCGCACCGCAGGGCGTGGGAGCGGCTCGACTACTTGTCCAAACGGAGCAAGCTGACCGGCGCGGAGGCGGACGAACTCGTCACGCTCTACCGCCGCACCTCCCAGCAGCTGGCACGGTTGCAGTCACACAACCCCGACCCGGAGCTGATCGCCGGGCTGAGCGCACTGCTGGCGCGTGCGCGCGGCCGGGTACTCGGGACCCGAGCCGACACCTGGCAGGAGATCGGCCGGTTCTTCGGCCACCGCTTCCCGGCTGCGCTCTATCGGGCCTGGCCGTGGTGGGTCGGCGTGGCCGCGGTGTTCTTGTGCGTATCGGCCGGCTTGGCCGTCTGGGTGGACCGATTCGAGTCGGCGCGCGAAGTGCTCGGAATCCCGGCCGACACCGGAAGTCTCACCGCACCGGGCGGCGCGTTCGAGACGTACTACTCGGAGCATCCGCAGGGGGCCTTCGCCGCACAGGTGTGGACCAACAACGCGTGGGTGACCGCCATCGCCTTGTTCACCGGCGTACTGATCCTGCCCGCGGTCTATCTGTTGTTCATGAACGCGCTCAATCTGGGCGTCAGCGCCGGGCTGATGGCCGACGCGGGGCGGCTGGACTCGTTCTTCGGGTTCATCCTTCCGCACGGCACGCTGGAGCTCACCGCGGTGTTCGTCGCGGGCGGCGTTGGCCTGAAACTCGGTTGGACGCTGATCGATCCTGGACGGCTCAGCCGCGTGGAGGCGGTGGCCAGGCAGGGGCGGGCGACCGCCACCGTCGCGCTCGGCCTGGTCGGAGTGTTGCTGGTGTGCGGCTTCATCGAAGGATTCGTGACACCGAGCCCGCTGCCGACGCCGATTCGCCTCGCGATCGGCTTCACCGCCGAGGCGTTGTTCCTGGTGTACGTGTTCGGGGTGGGTCGCCGCGCGGTCACGGAGCAGGCGAGCACGGATTCCGCGGCATCCAGCGATCAGCCGTCCGCTGTGACGCAGCCAACATTCAGCACACCCTGAGCGACGCAGCTGGGACAATCGGCAGCTACGCGGTGTGAGATCGGTTCGGAAGTCCCCCATTTGAGTTCCGCTGGCCGCAGCGAGTCCGGCTCGAGCTGCGGCCAGCGTTACCGTCAACTCTACACAATCGTTATCCCTACGCAACCCTCCCCGTCGAGGTCAAGCGTATAAAGCAGCGCCCCAGCAAACCCTGACGACCGCGCACTTTCACCCCCCGCCAGCTAACCGCATGCGACACGCGCGATCACTGTTTCGACGACCCGGCGCCGCCTCGGTGACACTCCCGAAACACTCGATGGGAATCGCCTCCGCAATAGCTCGGGAACTCCTCCGAGGCGTTAGCCGGGGCGGAAGATAGACCTCTCCATGGTTGCTGACATGGGCTCCTACCTGCACGTTCATTTGCAAGAATTGCCGGTTGCTGATCAGCACACGAAAGAAAGAGACCACAGGTTTGTTTACGCGGTAATAAACCGGGTAAGGACATAGTGGGGCGCAGGGAAGACCGGCCAGTTCCCCGACAGGCTCCGGATTAACCCGTTGCGGAAAGAGCGGTCGCTCACCCCGCCCAGTTGCCGGATTCAGCACCTCGGCCGCAACCGTAACGGGGTATGTGATCTTCGCCTCACCTGCCGCAACGAGGGCTGGAACCGCGCGAAATCGACGCCACCACAGCCGACTTGGAGAGACGCACGTCACAGTCCAGCGCTCGACCGGTTCCCGTTCCCTCGCCGAGGCGATCCCCTTGTGCGCGGCCGGAAGCACCACCGAGTTCGTCGATGCGCGGACGAAACGGTGCGCCCCGGTCAGAGGCGGAAAATGGCTCGGGTGGGCTCAGCCGACGCGCAGGATCCCGGTGACCGTTCCTTGGAGGAGGTGGCCGTCCTGCGTGATCAGCGGCGCGGTTTGGAGAGGATCGTCGACGACGGTGCCGGGAAGGTGCTGTGCGGCGGTGACCGCACCGGTTTCCGGGTCGAGCACGGTGAACGCGTACCCGTCGAGGGGCGTGGTGTGGTCCGCGCCGACGCGGGCAACCGTGTACAGCAGGCCGTCGGCGGTGGACAGGCGCGGTACAGCCGCGCTGCGCACCGTGTTCTCCCACACCACGCGGCATCCGTCGCCGTCCACATCGACGCGCGTCATGCCGCCGGTGAACGGCGCGCTCGGGGGAACCGCCGGTCCAGCACCTTCCGGCAGCGCCGGGTAGGGGTATCCGTACGTGCTCGCCACGAAGACCGAACGGCCGATACCGACCGGCGAATTCTCGCTGCCCGGGCCGCCTTCCCCGAGCACCGGTGCCGCACATACCAGTTCGCCGGTCCCCGAACGGAATATGAGGACGTGCACCTGCCCGTCGGCGTTGTCGACGATGGTCAGGTAGTCCGCACCGGTGCGCGGCCCGAAATAGGTGGGGGTAGAACCGGTGCCCCAACTGAGTTGTCCCGGCTTGCGCGCCGATCCCCGGTCGTACGGCGCGCGCCATACGATCTCAGGAACGCCGGACGCGGCGGCGCGCAGTTCGTACAGCGCGTGCGTCGTGGCCACCGCCACCTGCCCGCTCGGCGCCGACGAGATGCTGTTGGCCACGCGCTCTCCCGCGGGCAGCGCGAGCGCCGCGACCTGCCCGGTCGCCGTGACGAACCCGGCCACGCCCTGACCGGACGCGAACCACACATTGCCCGACCAGTCCGGCACGAGTCCGGTCACCGCGTCTCCGGGCGGGAGCACCGGACCGAGATCGGCGAAGGCTTCGCTGATCAGCCGCCACGTCCCCGTCGCGTCGCGCTCGTGCCGGATGCGCAGCAGCCGGTCGGTGCCGTCCACGACCACCAAGCGGTCGACCTGGTCGAGGTAGGCGTACACGCCGCCGAGCAGGCTTCCCCTGTTCAACGGCAGTGCGGCGAGCGAACCAGCCAGCGGGCCCTGCGCCGCGGGATCGAGCAGGTGCACCGTCGGGGTCTGTCCCGCGATCGCGGTGCACAGGGCGACCACGAGGCGGTCCGATACTTCCAGCAGCGTGGGGCACGCGGATGCCAGCGGATAGGCCGCGACCGCGCCCGCGGCGGTTGGCCCGGCGAGCGCCGTCACGTCCGAGGACCCCGCGTCGCCGTGCATGGTCGCGGCGCCGGGCGGCCCGAGGAACGGGTTCGGCGGCGCGAGCGGCCCCCATGGCGCGGCGGCCGAGGCGGGCTGACCGGGCAGCAGAGCCAGCGCGCACGCGGCAAGAACGATCATCGGTCGGCGCATCGAGGTCGTCCTTCACAACGCGGTAGTCGAACGGATACCAACGGAACAGTATTCGGACATTCGCCACACCGACCGGTACGGGCGGGCCGATACGATGGCGCCCATGAACTCCGTTCGGGCCCGCTTGTTGTCCAGCCTCGCCGGCCAGCTCGGAAATCCGCACGGCGTGGTCGGTAAAGGGATCGCCTTCGTGCTCAATCGCGGCAACAAGGCCGCCATCACCGGTGCGGTGGAGGCGGCCTCCGTCGTGCCCGGCGGCACGGCGGCCGACGTCGGATTCGGCGGCGGCGCAGGGCTTTCGCTGCTGCTCGATCGGGTCGGCGCGGACGGTGTGGTGCACGGCGTCGAGATCTCCGCGGACATGCTGGCACGCGCCCGCTCCGGTCACGGAAGCGACATCGAGTCCGGTCGCCTCCGGCTGCTCGAGGGTTCGCTCACCGCGCTGCCCTTGCCTGACGACAGTCTCGATGCCGCGATCACCGTCAACACCGTCTACTTCGTGCCGGACCTGCGAGCGGCCTGCGCCGAACTCGCGCGCGTGGTCCGGCCGGGTGGCCGTCTGGTGATCGGCATCGGAGATCCGGACGCGATGGCGAAGGTGCCGTTCACGCCGTACGGCTTCACCCTGCGCCCGGTGCCGGAGGTGATCGCGGCACTGGAACAGGCGGGCTGCCGGGTCGAGCATCGGCGGCTCGCGAATACGCCGATTCCGCACCACCTTCTGGTGGCGACGCCCCGCTGACTCACATCAGCGCGCCGCCGTCGACCCGGATCTCGGTGCCGGTCATGTACCGCCCGTCATCGGAGGCGACCATGGCGACCACCCCGGCGATGTCCTCCGGAGAGCCGAGCGCGCCGCCATTGAGCCACCCGGTCATCCGGGAGAACAACTGCGGGTCGAAACCCTCGGGCTGGGCCAGGATGGACTTCGTCGTGATACCGCTGGTGATGCCGGCCGGAACGATGTTCACCGCGCGCAAGCCCTGTTTGGCGTACTCCAAGGCGATGGCGTGCGTGAAAGCGTTCACGCCGCCCTTGGACGCCGCGTAGGAGGCCAGGTAGGGCGCCGCGCTGAACGCCGCGGTGGAGGAGATGTTGACCACCACGCCGCGTCCGGTGTCGAGCAGAGCGGGCAGCGCGGCCTGGGTCATCAGGAAGGTGCCGGTGAGATTCACCCCGATCACCTGGTTCCACACCTCGAGCGGCATCTCATGGGTGCGCGCGGGGCGAAGGATGCCTGCCGCGTTGACCAGCACGTCGAGTCCGCCGAGGAACTCGAGCGCCGTTTCGACGGCGGTGCGCACCGATGCCGGATCGGCGGTGTCGACGTCGACCGTTCGCAGTCGCTCGGCGCCGTCGCCCACCTTGTCCGCGGTGGTGGCCAAGCCCGCCGCATCGATGTCGGCGGCGACCAGCTGTGCCCCTTCGTCCAGCAGTCGCAGGGCGATGCCCTGACCGATGCCGGATCCCGCTCCCGTCACCACCACGCGGCGGCCGTCAAATCTGCGCATGCCAAAAATTAGAACACGTTCTCATCGACCGTCAAGGCACTTCCGCGCTCTCCGGCGATCCGCAGCACCATGGCGGCCGTCGCCGCGGCGTACGCACGACTGGCCGCTGCCGGACGGCTCGCCGGGTAGTTGGAGCGATGGGTGACGACGACGCCGTTGGGCAGGGTGACCGTTCGGTCCGCGACGGTCGCGACGCAATTGCCGCCCGCCTTGGCCACGAGATCCACGATCACGGTCCCCGGGCCGAGCAGATCCAACTCCGCCTGCCCGAGCAGGCGGGGCGCCGGGGATCCGCGGTGCACGGCGGTGCAGACGACGAGGTCGGGCGGCGTGGCGGCGATCGATTCCCGCAGCGCCGCGTTGTCCTCCCGGTTCGGCACGAACTGCCCGGCGCCCGCCGCCGACGCGGCCGCCCGTTGTGCGAGACGATTACCGACCGCTGTCGGCTTCTCGTCGCCGAACGTGCGCGCGGCCGCGATCGCGGCGAGCCCGGCCGCCCCGCACCCCAGCACCAGGCCACGGACCGGACGGGTGAGCCGCGCGGGGGCGAGCAGCCGCCTGCCTTCGGCGTAACCCTCCGCGCCCGCGATCCGGCTCATCCCGGACAGCGCATCGATCTCGGCGGTCGAGTCGTCGCGCGGCACCTGGTCGAAGGCGACCGATTCGATGCCGAGGCCACGCAACCGATCGATCTCGCCGCGACGGTAGTGCGGATCCTGGAAGCCGACCAGCGTGGTCCCCGCGCGCAACGGCATCGAATCCAGGTCGAACGCGGGCGGTTTCACCCAGACGACGATGCCCGCGCGCTCGAACACCGCCGCGCGATCCCCGACGAGGTCTGCCCCGGCCGCGCGGTAGGCCGCGTCGGGGAAACCAGCACCTCGCCCCGAGCCTTCCTCGACGAGCACTCGAAGTCCCGCCGTCGAAAGGGTGCGGACCGCGTCGGGTGTGAGCGCCACACGAGTCTCCCGTCGCGCGGTCTCGCGAAGCACCCCGACGATCACCGTGCGGCTCCGGGCTCCGCTACCAAGGCGGTCAGGCCGCGATCGGCGAGCGCGGCGCGATAGGTGAGCCCGCCGGCGATATCGCGGATCAATTGCTCCAGCCGGTCGAAGAGCTCGTCGAGCAAAGCGGGCGATTCGTGTCGTGGCGCTTTGCGGGGAGCGAGCACGTTCAACCGGACGCCGGGTCGCAGCGAGCCGGTGCGGTCGAGCGCGACGCTGTCGACGCCGGCCACGGCGAGCAGCAGGTCTTCCACCTGCGCACTCGTGCGTACACCCGCCGCGTCGAGGAGCGCGCGATCGAACACCACCGAGACGAACATTCCTTCCGGATTGCCCAGCGGTCGCAGGACCTCGGCTCCGAGCCGCGTGTTGATCGCGGCGATGTGGCCGCACGCCCGCTCGATCTGCGCGCGCATCAGCGCGTGGTTGCGGGCGAAGTAGTCCTCGGAGGTGTGCTCGAGAATCGCGCGAGCCAGGTGCGTGGTCTCGCGCTGGAACGAGATGGTGAGCCGTTCTCGGATCCGCTCCAGCCACGCGCTGTCGCCCGTGCATGCCGCACCCATCTTGCAGGGGCCGAAGGCGTTGTAGCCCTTGGAGTTGCCCGTGATGGTCAGCACCACGTCGTACAGCCGCCGATTGCCCTGCTCGGTCGGCACGTGCAGCGCGGCGACCGGGATGTGCGAGGCCACCAGCAGGTCGAAGGCCATGTCGCAGATGACGGGGACGCCACAGTCGAGCAGCACCCGTCCGATCTCCGCCAGCTCGGCGGCCGTGTAGTCGGCGACGACCGGGTTGCCCGGCAGCGTGAGCAGCACACCGCACAGTTCGCCGGTCGCCCGGAGCCCGTCGAGGCAGCGGGCCAACCGGGCGGGGTCGATCTTGAACCCGTCGTCCGGGGCCACCGGGCACGACACGATCCGCAAGCCGAATTTCTCCACGTGGATGCTGGAACTCTTGTAGAAGCCCTCCGGGCACACGATCACCCCGCCGGGCCTGGCCAGGCTCGCGACGGCCTCCTCGAGCAGCATCGTGCTCGAGTACGGGCAGACGATCACCTCTTCCGCGCGCACCCGGACGCCGGGGACCCCTTCCACCGGATGTGACAGGCGCCCGAACAGCCTGCGGGCCGCCAGCTCCCGCAGGATCAACGGCTGCCGCTTGTCGTAGAGCCTGCCGTCGAGATACTCCGCGGCGGGCGCGATGTGCAGGCTCTCTCGCCACGCCCGGTCCAGCGCCGCGACGGCGTGCGCGTCAGGGGCACGGCCGGTCTCGCCGTGGTAGGCGTCGATGACGCCCGAGTGGCGCAGCCCGCCGGTCCCCGCGAACCAGGCGTCCCGCGAAACGTGCCCGCGCACTTGCCGTTTCCTGGCCTCGGAGCGATTGGTCAGCATCGCCAGGTCGGCGAGCGGATCGGTGAGCACGTGGCTCTGAGTCACGGAACCTCGCCTTCTGAAGAGTCTCCCGGTGCGGGCATGGTGTTCCATTTCTCCTGGAGCGCGGCGCGGAACAGGCTGCGGCAGTTGCCCTCGGCGAGTCGTTCGAATTCCGCCAGGGGCGGTTGCGCGACGATCTGGTCGACCACGATGGCCGAACCGGCACGCCGGAGGTCGTAGAGTTTCTCGAACCGCCGGACCGCGAACGCGACGTCGTGCTTCAGCGCGGAGAAGCGCGTCGCCACCCGCGCCTGGCGCGAGTAGTCGTACTCGCCCACCGCGACATAGCGGTCGTCGACCACGAGCATGCTCTGCGCGTTGCGGGCGTATTCGCGCTTGACCAGCACGCTCTCCACGCCCGAGCGCGCCTGCTTCCACAGTTTGTCGTCATAGGGCCACACGTCCGAGATGTCGTCGAGCACGTACATCCGCCGCACATCGATCTTCGGCGGATGGGCTTTGTCGGCCAGGCGCAGGATCGCCGCGTGATAGTCGTCGCCGACGTCGCCGCCGATCGTGCCCAGATCGGCGGTGTGGATCGCGCGCACCGACGTGGTGGCCTGTTCCAGGATCGTCAGCCAGTCGGTGACGGTGTTCCATTCCCATACCGTGGCGCTGCGCGAGGGAATCTGCGCGAGGATCTCCTCGGCGCGTTCCAACTGCCGGTCGGCGACCAGGCGCAGCGGCTCGATTTCCGCTCGCGCGCCGGAGGCGTCGATCAGGCTCTGCGCGATACCCAGTGCGCGCGAGACCAATTCGGGGTCCTTGCCGAGCAGGACGTTGAATCGCATCCGCAGGTCGTAGTAGTTGCCGCTGGTCGGATCGGTCGCGGGATCGGCGCTGCCGTCGGTCGGCAGTTCCGCGCCGAGGGCGAGGCTCAGGCGTTCCCGCAGCGCGAGCGGCGGAATCCGGCTGCCGTTCTCGATCTGCTGAATCAGACTGCGGGAACAGCCCGCTCGGGTGGCCAGCGCCGCCTGCGTGTAGCCGCGTTCCAGTCGTAGCCTGCGGACCAGATCGCCGACCTGCTCATCCGAGCCGGAGCAAGCCATCCCGTGCCTCCCATCCTGCACCTTGCATACGCATGCTCACGGCATGTCACGATGCATCATTCTAATCATCGAGTGGCATCAGGCATCCGACGAATCGCGCTCGCCGAATTTCGTTGTCGAGCAGAGATCCAGCCGCATCCGACACCCCTGCGAAAAGGGCTGCCACATGAGCCCAGGAATGTACCGCCCGGGCTTCATCCCACAGCGATAACCAAAATTTGCCCGGATTCCTGATGAGTATTGAGCTACATGACTATTCAAAGTCATTGAAGCTTATTTTCTATCATCACAAAGCGCTAAAGCTTCGTTGACAGCAAGATGTGGCCGCACCTAGCCTTGATCTCGACGTCACCGCAATTCGGTCTCGGCACAACGGTTTCCGGCCTGCCGATCTCGGTGACCCGATAACTCTAGGAGGTGCCGAATGCGGATACCTCGTCATGGCGCGGCCCGGCATCATCTGCGGCCAGGTGTGACCACCCCGCCTTCTCGCTCGCGCCGGTCTCCCGACGCAATCGGACACCGATACGACCGAAGCGCGGACGAATCCATCGCGTTCGGACCGGTAACCGCCGAGCGGCGGGTCGACGTCATCTCGAAACAGCGTGAATGAGAGCGGATCATGGCACTCGACATCACCGATTCGATCATCACCAGCGACATCAGTCCGGAAATCGCCCGGCTGGTTTCCTCGTCCTCCGGCGCGGCGTGGGAACTCAGCTGGCTGCCCTCCGTCGTCCTGACCCGCGATCAGGCGGTGACCGGGATGGTGCTGGACGAAATGCTCAGCGATCCCGGCACGCTCACCAGCGACCTCGCGCTGGAACTGGCCGCCCTGCACGCCGCTGAGCTCGGCGTCACCCTGCGCGAGGTGCTGATCCGGCTGTACGTCCGCATCACCGAACGCGACAACGAAGCATCCCGCCGCACCCACACGCCCCTTCCCGCCGCCTGACCGCGACAGGGCCCGGCGTCCGGCACTTGCGCGCGGCATCCGAGCGGCGAACGATTGATTGTGCGCCGGCCGCGATCGCGGGCCGGGCGGTGTCCCGCCCTCGGTGGACCACGACGCGACGGCCCGGCGACACCGCGGAGTGATCGCTCCGCCCGAGGAGGAACCGATGTTCATCCAAGTCATTCAAGGCAAGGCCGCCGACCCCGCCCGGCTGAATCGGTGCATGGATCGCTGGAACGAGGAACTGAAGCCGGGAGCCGTCGGCTATCTCGGCACGACCAGCGGACTGTGCGACGACGGCACCTTCATCGCGCTCGCCCGATTCGAATCCGAGGAGGCCGCACGCCGCAACAGCGAGCGCCCGGAGCAGGGCGCCTGGTGGCGGGAGACCGAGCAGTGCTTCGACGGGCCGGTCACCTTCATGGACTGCGCGGAAGTCACGCAGTGGATGGGTGGCGGCTCCGACCGCGCCGGGTTCGTGCAGGTCATGGAGGGTCACACCCGGGACGCCGGACGGATGCGCGAGCTACTGGCCCAGTCGGGCGATCGGTTGCACGAGGTACGCCCGGAGATTCTCGGCGGCACGCTGGCGACCTACGGCGACGACGGATTCGTCGAGACGGTGTACTTCACCTCCGAAGCCGAAGCTCGCGAACACGAGAAGATCGAGATACCGGACGATCTGCGGTCGCTGTTCGAAGAGGAGAACGCCCTCATGGGTGACGTCGCCTACTTCGACCTGCACCAACCGTCGCTGAGTTCGCCACAGAAGTAACAGTCCCGCGACCGGCAACCGCCCGATCCGATCGGCGACTGCGCGCACTGGTCCCACCCTTCGGCCGTTCCCAGCTTCGGGAAGAGACGCCGCGGGTGCCGGAGCTGCTCCCAGAGGACAATGTCTTCTCTCGGTGTGGTTGACGCAGGGTGAAGGGTTTGCCGGGATATGGGTCGGTCGTTGCGGGTGGATACCGACCTGCTGCGAGCGCTGACCCCGGAACTCGCCGCGATCGCCGACGTGGCGCAGGAGGAACTCGCGCGCCTGAAGCAGAGGCTCGCCGCCGAGGGAAGGTGCTGGGGCGACGACGAGCCGGGCCGGATCTTCGGCGACAGCTACGAGCCCGCGGCCGACAAGGGAATCACCGGCTTCGAGAACCTCGTCCACAATCTGCGCGGAATGAGCGGCAGCGTCGCGGATGCCGGCAATGTGCTGGAGGACCAGGACCAGAACATCGGCTCCCGATTTCGCGATCAGGATCCGTTCGCGTCGAGGCCGACCGGCAGCGCTCCGTTCGACCAGCCGCAATGGCGGAGCCCGGCTCCCTATCAACCCGTCTCCGCGCCGAATGCCGCCGAGCCGCAATCCGCTCGCGACTCCACCGCGCCCACCCCGGCCAACGACTCCACCGCTCCGGCGTACAACCCCACCGCCGCGGCAAACGACCCCACCGCCGCCCAGGGAACCGAGCAGCCCGGCTACCAACCGACCGCGGATCCGATCGTGCCCGGCGCGAGCCCCGGCGAATACGGCCCGATTGGCGGACCCGACTCACCCGAGCAGGAGCCGTTACCCAACTCCACCCCGACGCCTTCGGTTCCGGACCGAGCGACGCCGATCGCGCGAGGCGCCGCGCCGGCCGCGCGAACCCCGGCGTCCCCCGCTGCTGCCACGCCGTCCACCACCGGCTCACCCCCTGCGGCGGCGACACCCAAACCGGGCGCACCGCAACCGGGGGCCGTCCAGCGAACACCGGAAGGCCGATGGACGAGGCCGCCCACCGATTCGCCGTGGATGCGAAACGCACCCGGCACGCCGTGGTCGCGAAACGCCGGTGGTTCGCCACCTGGCCAGGTCTACCCGCCGCGTCGCAAAGGTCCCCGGCCCGACGCGGCCCAACCCGGGAAAACCGGCAAGGACGCGAGACGGCGCAAGCCGAAACCGGCCCCGGCGGAAGCGAAGCGCTCCCGGATCCGGACGGATCCGGACGCCGTGGCCGCCGCGCAGGCGCTCGCCGCTCGCCATGGCCTCCGGATAGCCGGATTCGACACCTCCGGTGTGTCCAGACGTACGGTCGACGAAATCGCGGCGGCGGTCGACGGCATCCTCGGCAAACATCCCTACATCGAACTGGCCGGGATAGAGATCACCGACCTACCGGACGGTGCGGTGTCGCGTGTGACATCGGCTCGCGCGACGCAAGAGGCGGAGGGTCCTGTCACCGGTGAGCGGATCCTGCTCGACCGTGTCACGGCGGCCGGCCCGGCGCTGCTGGAAGAAAAAGTCGAGATCGCGATTAGATCGGGCGAGCGGGTAGCCGGATCCGGTGAGCGGCCGATGTATTCGACCATCGTGCACGACCTCGGCCGGATTCTCGAAGCGGGAGCAGGGCCCCGGGTCCGGCAGTCGGCGCATCGGTCGTTGCTCATGGAGTACCAGCGCATCAGCGGGCCTTGGGACCGCGGTGACACACTGGCCGCGATCGTCCGCGGTTACCGGCAATGGCGTGCCCAACTGATCCGAGCGTGCTTCTCCGGTGACCGCTTCGACCCCCGAGCGGCGGTGGTCGAAGGGTTCACCGAAGTCGAACTGCGCGGCGAGGGCGCCTGCGGACCGGCGAAAGTACTGCACAGACTGGTCGTCGAGCACGCGCGCGGACGATCGAGCGCCTGATGGTGCAGATTCCCGACTATTTCCCCGACTGGCTGACCGCGATGGTGCTGGGACACTTTCCGGAGGGGGATCCCGAGGCGATGCGGCGCAGCGCCGACACCTGGTCGGACGCGGCGAACGGGCTCGTCCTGGTGCTGCATCGGCTCGTGCCGACGGTGGAGCAGCTGGAGAAGGCGGTCGAGGGCGAGACCGGTACGGAAGTACAGAAGCAATACCGCAAGATCATCGACCAGATCCAGGCGCAGATCGAGTTCAACAACGCCATGGCGCGGCAGTTGTACGACAACGCCACGGCCATCGAGTACCAGCAGTACGTCATCATCGGGATCGCGGGAGCGCTGCTGGCGCAGGTGATCATCGATATGGCGATGCCACCACCCGGCAGCATCGTGAAGGCGATCGCCGATCGCGCCGAGGCCCGGGCGGGGATGGAACTCGCCAAGCGCGACTTGGTGCTGACCATGCTGACACGCGCCGCGCGGTTCGTCACCGAACACCCACGACTCGTGCTGGCCTCGAAAGGCGTGTTCTTCGGGACGGCGATCGGTGGTGGGGTTCCGTATGTCGCCCAGCGTGTGCAGATCGCCCAAGGCCACCGGAAGGCGGTGGATTGGCAGCAGGTCGAGATCGGAGCGGCAGCAGGCGCCGTCGGCGGATTGGTCGGTGTGGAGGTCGGTCGTCGTGTCGCACCCGCGGCGATGCGAGCCGGCGGCCGGGTGCTCGGTACCGTCGCCGCCGGCGGCGTGGGCGGTATGGCCGGTGGTCTCGCGGGCGGCCTGACCGCATTCGCTCTGACGAAGGGCGAACTGCGCGGCAAGGACCTGGCCACCATGGTGTGGACCGGGTTCGGCTCGGGACTGGTCGGGTCGCTCGGGGCGTCGGTGCGGGCCGCACGGGCCGGGGCATATACCGGCGTACCCGAACCGGTGGCGTCCGCGGATTCTGGTCCACCCTCCGACGCCGCGCCGTCGGTGCGGATTTCCGCGCCTGGGGACGGTCAGCCGCCCCAGACGCAAACGGCGACTCCTGAACCTGTTTCCACCACCAGTGAGGTGGACGCGCCGCAAGCGAGGCGCCCCGGGCCCGAGTTCGGTGATGGTTCCATGGACCGGCCGGACGACCTGACCCCGGAGATGATGGCGGAGGGCGATCAGATCCTCCGCGATATGGTCGACGATGCCCTCGCGCGAATAATGGGGGGCGACGGCCCTGGACAGCTGCCGGACGGCAGCGGCGGAACGACACCCGGCATCGCGCCCGACTACCCGTCGGGAGGGTCGTCACACCCCTCATCCCGTGGCGGCGGCACCGGTTGGCCCGCGTGGGACACCGCCCAGCCCGCACGGGGCGGCGTCGCGGTGGCCGCACATCCCGAAGGCGGTCCGGTCACACCACTGCCTGCCCGTCAGTTCCAGATCAGCGATCCTCAGGTGCGTCCGGACCAGCAGGGGATCAATGTGATCACCGAAGGCGCGGTCACCCAACCGGACATCGCGCCGGGCACCGAAGTCCTGTTCGGCGACGGCAGCAGTGCTTACGCGCCCATCGTGATCGAACACGGACCCGCCGGGGAAATGTACTTGCTCGCGCCGGAACAGACGGCGGGCTATGACATGACGGGACCGCGACCGTCCGGTGAGTCGCTGGACGAGGGGGCTTCCACCCACGAGGCACATCCCGTTCACAAAGTCGATTTCGACGCGGAGATCGCCGCGCTGGAAGCGGAACTGGCACAGACTTCCCCACCGGCGAGTGCGGATACCACCGCGCCCTCGGTGCAAGCGCCGATGCAAGCGGTGGACGCCCCACCGGCGCCTGCGGCTCATACCGCAACGGACGACCTCATCGCGGGGCACGCGCAGATTCCCGATGCCCCACCCGCAGTGTCCGCCGGAACCGATACGCCGATTCCCGGCGCACAGGGCAGTGCGGCGATACCGAAGGCCGACCCGGCGCAGGCGGGATATGCCTCCGCCACGGCCGAGCCGCGAAACCCCGTCGTCCCTTCGAACGCCACGAACTCGGCAACCCCGTCAGCGGCCGCCCCGGCGGCGGCAGGCGGCACCTCGCACACTGGCGGACCGAAGCCACCCCTGGGCCCCACACCGCCCAGCGGCTCCCAAAGCACCGGACCACTGGCGGGCCCCGCGCCGGGTGCCCACGGCCCGGCCGCCCACACGAATGCGCCGACAACATCGGCTTCGGCCATACCCCCGACTTCTTCGACATCACCGCCCCCCATCGCCGCAGCCGTACGGCCGGGCACCGACGACGAACCCGACGCCGACCCAGAAGAATTCCCCACCCCGCCGGGAACCGTCGTGGACGACCCCCGAGAGCACAACGTCCAGAAAGACCCGCGGGAGCACAGCGTCCAACAAGATCCCCGGGACCACAACGTCCAGAAGAAGCCCGCCGGGGATTACGTAACCATCCCCGGCGTCTCCTACCCATTGGAGGACGAACCACCGGCCGATGCCATCCCGGTCATTCCGCACACTCCCGCGCTGACTCCCCTGCCCAACGATTCCGTCGGTTTGGGCCGCGCCTTCCAGAATCCTGACGACTCGGGAAACACTCCCTACCCCACGTCACCACGGCCACCCGACATCTCCAATCCCCTATCGGACCGTCATTCGGCCGCACCGGAAACCAATCTGGACGCCGGGCTCGGCAAAACGCCCGACTCACTGGCGATGCCGTCCCGGTATGCGATCGAACCGAACTCCGAAACCCCAGGCGCTCCGCAAAAACCCGCGGCCCCCCAACTGAACCCGCATTCCCTCGAATACAGCGAGGACCCCAGCCGCCTTCCCGCCATAGGCGGAGTCCCACACCTCTCACCCGCCCCGCAACCGAAGAAGAGGGAAGGTAAGCGCCTGGTCGCCCGAATGGGTGCCGAGCCGGAGGACAAACCCAAACGCCGCAAAAAACAACCGCCGCCCCCACCTCCGCCACCGCCGGAAGACGTGACCAAAACGCCTATCCCGGTGCCGACGCCGGGCGTGCGGTCCGATGCGAAGGATTCCGACAACCGTTCCAGTCGGCCAGCCGACCCGAACCAGCCGGGGCAGGTCAAGACCCACGAAACGGCGGGCCCTCCTCGCGACTTCACTCGAATCAGGGATGGGATCACCGCCGCCTATCGGCAAACCGAGGGTGCGGGGGAGCTTCACCCGGTGAGCCAGGCACTGGCCCGGATGGAGCCACTTGATCTGGCCATTCTCAGCGAGTTGAGTCCGCTGGTGCGCAGGCGCGTCATCGATGTCGTATCCGCGGTCGAGAAGGGCCAAGAGCTTTCACCCTTGCAGGGCGACGCGATCAAGACATTCGTCCGTTCGCTGCCGATGGAGCCGCTTGACAGCACCGGCACGCTGACCGACCTCGAGCTGACCGAACTCCGGCTGGTCGCGGAGGACAAATCGCTCCGGGAAATCGGCGTGTTGATCGGGTTGAAGGAGACCACGGTCCGGGCCCACCTCGTCCGCATCGAACGCAAACTCGGCGCAGAGGACCGGGTAACGGCGGTAGTGGCGGCGATCCGCAAAAACATTCTGCCGCAAACGCTCCATGAGCCCGCGGATCGAGCCCGCTCGCCCTTGCCTGACCTGACCCCGCGCGAGACCGAGGTCCTCGCTCTGGTGGCGGAGGGCAAATCGAGCCCCGAGATCGCCACGCAGTTGGACATTTCCGTGGCG
The DNA here is from genome assembly GCF_040630775.1 of Nocardia sp. NPDC005745. Lineage (NCBI taxonomy): Bacteria > Bacillati > Actinomycetota > Actinomycetes > Mycobacteriales > Nocardiaceae > Nocardia > Nocardia sp. NPDC005745. The sequence continues at coordinate 57,380 of NZ_JBEXYF010000027.1, read as the reverse complement.
GCGGTGGATTCTCTCGTGGAGCGCGCCGGTGAGAAGCTCGGCTCACCCACCCGGGCCGGGATGGTTGCCGTGGCCGTCAGCACGGACGTCCTTCCTCGCACCACACAGGGAGGCGATTCCGGCCAGGCTCTTCCTGAGCTCACCCAACGCGAGATCGAGGTGCTGACCCTCATCGCGAAAGGCAAGACCAGCGCCGAGATAGCCGACGATCTCGCACTGACCCCGCAGACTGTGGAGTCCTATGCGTCGAGGATCAATCGAAAACTCGGAGTAGGCACCCGAGCCGGGTCGGTGGCGATCGTCATCCGCACCGGCATCATCCCCCCGATCGATGCGACTGCGTCGGATGGCGCCGCCCGGCCCGAGCTGACGCCTCGTGAACGAGAAGTGCTCGGCCTGGTCGCGAAAGGCGAGAACGACAACGAGATAGCCGCTGCGCTGGGCCTGACCCGACAAAGCGCGAAAACGTACGTCTTCAATATCAACCAGAAGTTCGGTACCCATCATCGCGCAGGGATGGCGGCTTTCGCACTACGCACAGGCAACCTTCCGCTGATGGATGCTGCCCCGGTCGCCGGCGCCGAGAAGACAGGAAGCGGCGGTTCCCCGAGTGGACGACGGCGGACTCGACCGCATGGGGCAGTCGACAGCTATTACGACGCCGATCCGGCGGCCGCACTCGGCCTCTCGCCGAGCGGTTCTCCGCGCACGACCGCATCACACGTTCCCCGTGATGTGCCGCGCTGGGCGATGGGATTCAACCGCAACCCAGACACCGGTGAGGAATGGGGCGACGCCTCGGGCCAGGGCGGTCTCGGAGACACGCCCGGTCCCACGCCCTGGCAGCAGTCCACGACATCCGATCCCGGCATCGCCCCGCCACCGCCAGGGATTGCCCGGAACGATGCGCCGACTTCACCGCCGAAGGTCGCCACGCCGCGAACACGCGCGCAGAGTGACCCTGTCCAGGAAGCGCCCGACACACCGGCGCTGGTACGCGCGGCTCGAAATGGCGACAGCGTGGCGTTCGACCGGCTGCGTGCGGATTTGGCGGATCCGATCGTCCAGTGGATGTCGGCCAGGATGGCCGGCGACCGAGCCGCGGCCGAGGGATTGACCGAGGAGGTGTTCGCCCGTGCGGCCGCGGGAATCGGGCGGTTGCGTGCAGAACAGGACATCGAGCAGTGGCTTGGTGTCATCGCTCGCAATGTCCTCGTCGAACACCGGAGATATGAGCGGCTGCGCGACGGGATATGGGCCTCCTACGCCGGTCCGCGAAACACCGCTTCGGGCCCGCAGGGTGGGCTGCTGGCGAGAGCCGATCGCGCGACGGTGCTGCGTGCTGTGCACCAATTGCCGTCTGACCACCGGAAAGTCCTCGTCTGGCGGTTCGAACAGGACAAGACGGCGACGCAGATCGCCGAATCGATGCCGTCCGCGTGGGGATCGCGGGCGGTTCGGAGGGTGGAGCGCAGGGCCGCGCAGCGCGTGGTCGAGATGGTCGCCGCCGAACTCGGTGTGGTCGTGGGCGGACAGAGCGCCCAGCGCCAGCAGCAATGGCGATTGATCCAGGACGCGGATCCTGTCGAACTCGAGCGGCATATCCACATGCTTCCCGAGCGACAGCGCGAGGTCGCCGGACTCCTGCTGCCCGGTGGGGCGAAGGCGGTGGGCACCTCACCCAGAAGACTCAAGGACACCTTGTACCAGCAAGTCGTTCCCGCCTTGGCAACTTTGCTGGCCGGTGGTGTGGTGCTCACCGACCATGAGGCGGTGATGCTCACGCGGGCAGCGCAGCGGCACGATCCAGCTGTTCTGGCGCCTTACGCGCCGGGACTCGACCCGCTCCACCAGAAGACGTTCGAACAGTTCTTCATGCAGCGGCGCACCGTCAACGAGATGGCTGCCGCGGAAGGCAGCAAGCCGAAGACGATCTACATGCGCGTGTACCGGGTGGCCCGGTTCATGGCGCAGAAGGTACCCAGGGAGCTGCGCGAGAGTTACACGAATCGAGGCCTGCTCCAGTCGGCCACGACGCACGATGTCGCTCGCGAGGCAGGGGTCAGTCAGAGTACTACCGAAAAGGTACTCAGAGGCGCAGGGGAATTCGCGCCGGAAACCAAGCGTCGCGTGCTCGAAGCCGCGGATCGACTGGGGCACACGTTCGTGCAGCGCGAAGGGGTTGCGCCGCCGCTGCGCGTCGTCGGGCCTGCGGAACAGTACCGGTATCTGGGTGGCGATGCCGGGTACCGAATGACTCGATACGAGGCCCACGTACTTTTCGAATCGGCGGTTCGCAGCGGGACTCCAACGGTCGGCGATTTCACCGTGCGGATCCCGGATGCGTCCACAGCCGATGGCAGACCGCTGTTTCCGGAGCACCAGCTGTGGCAGATGATGCCGCCGCACGTCCAGCGGTTCCGCAAGGTTCTGCACCTGCTCTCGGATGTGCGGCTGCCGGATGGCCGGATTCTGGATTCTTCGACGCCGGTGCTCATCGAGCAGCGGCCGCTCGGTGCCGTTCCGACCGATTTCCAGTTCGATCGATTGCGGGCCATGGTGCTGCGCAGTATGGAAGGGCTGCGGCGGGCGCTGGGCGAGGTACCGGTAGAACCGCTGCGACAGTGGCTTCCCGGATTCCCGGAGGATCGAGACACCGAGGGATTCCTACGGTTTCTCACCGGGAAGTGGACGGGTCAGGTCTCGCGATATCGGCAAGCAGGTTGGGCCGAAATGTTCACCGACCTGGAAATTCCTGGCCGAGACCCGTTCGCCGCGATACTCGAGCAAGCGATCTTCATGATTCCGGCTCGGTTCGAGGTGCTCCACGGGCGACTCGGCAGAGAGAACATCCGGATCGACCGAGGCCGAATCACTGCGATAACGGGCTGGGCTGGAGCCTTGATCGGAGACCCGGCATTCGATTGGGCGTGGCTGAACCACCGAGGGACCGGTGATTATGTGCCACCGCGCCTAAGACCGCCCAATATGCCCATTTATGAGAGCTTGCTGCATGTCCGGCGAGTCGTCCACGGCGCAGTGGAACTGGTCGCACAGGGTGAGCCGGACCCCAATCGCATCGCTGAATACGCGGCGAGTTACGCCATCGTCCGCCGATTCTGGGGACTGCCGGCTCGCAACCCCGGGCTCTTGCGGGACATTTTCGAAGCTCAACGCCGCAGACTTGCGGCCGAGACTGCCGCGCGGACCGAACCTCGCACAGGTCAGCCCGAGAACCCGGAGGGTGCAGGCCGACAGACACCGTGGAGCGGCGGTGCTCCGTCAGCTCAGCCGAAGGCCGAGCCGCTCGTCCGGGGTACGTCAGGTAGGCCGACACCCTGGCAACGAACTGCCCCGTCGCCGTGGGCACCGGAGCGGCAAAGCGTCCCGACCGCCGGCACTGCGTCACCAGACGCGCTGCCCGGACCTGTCCGACGACCGGCCCAGCTCACGGCACCGATCGGCGCCGTGAGCCCGCGCGACTCCGATGAACCCGTCGACAGCACCAACAGAGACATCGAAGCTACCAACGCCGTGGATTCCCCATGTGCGGTAGGAGCGTTCGCGGATGCCTGGAAAATCGGATTCGACGTGCGGCAACCGGTGGACGTGGACGGGCCGGTTCCGGCAGCGGCGGTGTCCTGGCTGGCTGGAGCGCACCACAGGCGATTCGATGACGGTCTCGGTGAAGTAGCGCAGTTCATGACTGATCTGGGGCCCGGCGCGGGAATGCTGGTGAATGTCCGTCCGGTCGGTGCGGCGATCGGCCACCTGTTCTTGCTGCACAACGATGGAAAGCACATCTGGATCCACGACCGGCAGGCAGCGAAGCCGAAGGCGGTGTTCGACCCCGGGAACCTCCCGTTCGCGGTGGCGACGACACATGCTCTGGTACTGACCCGGCGGGGCAGCGGCAACACGCTGGAGTCGCGACAGCAGCAACTCGGCGAGGACATCGCTCCCGCCGATCCGGACATGGCCCGCGGGCGGGCCCTACGACCGGTCGATGCCGGCGCCCTCCCCCCCGAGGGCCACATCGACGAACCGTCCGCCGCGACGCCGATCTCGCGCGGCAGGCCGAGCGACGCCACCTTGGAGTTGATGCACCGCTATCTCGATGCGGTGGAGGCCGCCGATGGACAGGCGCAAGAACTGCTCGTGGAGGTCGAACAGCACATCCCGGATACCGGAGAAAGGGCCTACATCCAGCGTTTCGCCGAAAATGAGCGACGTGCGGCCGCGCTGGCGGAGGAGTTGGGAATACCGCTCGATCGGCTCCGCACCTTGATGGCCGAAGAGCTCCGGAAACTGTTCGACGGCGAGATCGTGACCCGAGCCACTTCGGGATCGCTGCGAGGCGTCCTCGAAAGCGGAAGATTCAAGACCGGGTTCGACTTCGCCGGGCGGAGTCGGATGGGACACAGTCTGTTGGCAGGCCGGGTGGCGCTCGAGCAGGCCCTGTTCGGTTATCCACCCGACCTTCCGACGCAATCACGGCCCATCTACGGGTTCATCCGCACGGCACCGTCCTATCGAGTGACCGAGGGCGACGCGCTCGCTCAGTACGGCGACGTCGACATCGTCTTCAAATCAACTGTGGAAGAACGGACAACAGCCAACGTCGGCGACACGAAATCTGTCGTGGCGATCCCGAGCAGAGTCACCGACCCGCAACCGGAGTCGTTCGCCGCCACCCCCCGTGGACACAAGACGCTCGGCTATATCGGCCTCGAAGGCATCGACCGCGACTACACCGGCAAACGGTTCACCGGTAACACCTACATCGAGGCACAGGTGCACGGCGCCACAGTCGCCGACATCGACTACGTCGTGTTCCATACGTCTCCTCCGGACCAGCACCTGCGAGAACTGCTGGACGCGGCGGGCATCCCCTGGTCACATTTCTTCCGCAACCCGAGCAAACCATCGAGGGCGGTACAGGCAGCCGGGAGGACTCGAACGGCTGCGCCGGAGGCGAAAGCGCCCGAACCGGAGGATTCGGCCGACCCGCGCGAGGGCTCCGAACCACGGCAAGCCACCAGGAACGTAGGCCTCATCGGGCACGCAAGTGTCCCTCCCTGGAACGACATCGGCGGCGCCGATGCATTCTCCGACGGTGGCCCCTCGGCTCTCGAAACACCGCGCCGAATGCGCAAACGGCTGCGCGAACTGGGCGAACTCCACATAGATGGGGGTGGTTGGGTCTCCGGAGGAGGTCAACGCCGGCACTCCCGAATGGATCCGGACGAGGCCGCCGTTGCCGCGATACGAGATCTGCCGGCGGATCGAGGAGGTCTGAATCCGGATCTCACCGTGGAATTCGTTCCGCTCTACGCACCCGACGGCCTGCGCACCGAGGAGGACCTGGAGGCGGTCGCGACGGCCGTCGCCGACATGATGCGCGAGCGCGGCTGGCGAGATCGGAGTCAGATCGAAGCCGCAACCGAGTTGGTGCGCAGTGCGGGGCGCAATGCGATGACGTACATGGAGCGCTACACCCGCTCAGTGCAACGGCGCGGCGTCGAGTGGTACGAGGAACAGACAGCCGTGCAGGACATGAAGGCTCGGCTCACACTGCGGATGTCCACGCAGGCCGATGCCCGATCGCTTTACGTGTCGTTCGACGTCGACCAGTACCGTCCGGAGCGATCTCCCGACATCGAGATGTTCACGTGGCATGCGCCGCTGTTCAGCCATGCCGAGATCGGAGCCGAGCTGCGGGGGTTGCTCGACTCGGCCACCGTGTCGGGTGTGGAGCAATGGGGTGAGGTGTGGGCTCGGTTCGACGAGCCGCGGTCGGAACCGAGCGGTGACAGCGTCGTCGAGCCGCCACCCGGGGGAGATCTCGAAGCGAAGGCGCGCATCGTTCGAAAACTGTTCGACGATCACCGCATCCGCTTCTCGGGGTGGGAGGATTCCGTCGTCCCGGTGCAAGCCGTCGAATCCGTCGATCGTGCGCTGCGAGACCTGATCGCGGAATACGGCGGCCGTTTCGCTCTGCGGTACTTCAGGTTCGACGACGAAATCGAGGGCTTCGGCCTGACCCAGAGTTTCGGCACCACAGCTCCCGATACCAAAGACTATTACGTAACTGTCACCCTCAACAGCAAGATCCTCACCGATCCTGAGTTCGCGCGAGCGTGGGCGGAGCAGACCGCGGACCATCGTTGGGCGGGGTCGACGGAGGACATGATCTACCAGCTGACGCACCATGAGTTCATTCACGTCGTAGCGGACGAGGGAAACTGGGTGCTCCATCACCTCGCACCGGCGATGTTGCGGGCGGCCTACGAGCTTTATCGTGAATTGGATCTGATCGCGGCCGATGTCGGATATACCGAATGGCTTGCCCTGCTACCCCACTATTCCTTGTTGACGTTCACGGACCCCGTGACGAATACGTTCGACCCGGTCGAGGGTGTCGCCGAAGGGGCCAGGGCCGGTGCCGTCGATTCATCCTTGCCGTTGACCCATCCGGCGCGAGTGCTGCACTGGTTGACGGTGACACGTGACGGATCGTCGCCGGCAGAGTTCTTGGCGCGATGGGCACAGCGCCAAGCATCCGGCGATCCGGACATATCGCTCCTTTTGCAGGACTTCCGTGACGTCACCGGCCGCGATGACATCGCGACACCACCCCTTCTTCGCCCGGGGGACACGACAGCGGATGTCCTGGTGGCCGCGACCGGTGGGCAGCCACAGCACTTCGCCGATGCCGCTGAGATCGAGGCCCGGTTACGGCTGTGGGACGAGTCGTCGGGCAATCGGGGCGACGGTGTCTCGGCACTTGTCGTCCCGCCGGAACAAGATCCCTACCTACTGGTGCGTCGCGCCTCGCCGGACGGGACGACCCGGATCGAGCTGCGAAGTCCGGTCGACGGTGTGCTGCGTGCCAATCACGTGCCGTCCACACGATTGCCGAGACCGTCCGGCGCGCTGGGGATGTTCTTCGATGAGACCGGAGCGGCGATCACCGTATCCCTCGGGCACGACGGCCCGCCTCGAGACGGGCAACCGGATAGCCACGAGCCACGGACTCCTGCACCGTCGCGAGAAGGCGCGGCGGAAACCGCCACGCAGCATGAGCAGGAGCGTCGAGATGGGATTGCGTCGCTGCGGCCGGACGCTGCATCCGAGCCGGGGTTGGTCGTGCAGGCGATTCCTCACGTGGAACTAACGGCGGCACTCGCATCGTACGGCGACACCGGCGACGGATGGACAGGTGCGGACGGCACGTACTCACGGCGCTTGCCGGACGGTCGACATCTGTGGATGTTCTCCGACACGTTCCTCGGCACCGTGCATCCCGACGGGTCGAGGCCCGCGACGAGCCCGATGGTGAAGAACACATTCGTCGTGGACGACCAAGGCCGGATGTCGACCGTTCACGGTGGGACGGCCGACGCCCCCACCAGCGTGGTGCCCTCCCCCAAGGGACAAATGCTCTGGGTAGGAGGCGGATACGTCACGGGAAACGTCCTCAACGTCATGCTGGTTCGGTTCGTCAACAACGACCCGGACGACCTGATGTGGGGTCTCACGTGGGACGAGAACGTACTCGCCAGATTCGACGCCGACGACCTCGGTCTTATCGATCTCACCCCGATGCCCTCGCAGGCAGGAGTCATGTGGTCGGCGTGGCTGGACTACGACGGCACCCACACCTACGTCTACGGCACCGAGGAATCGGGCAACGACAAATTCATGCACGTGGCCCGGGTCTCCGGCGATGACCTTCGTGCGCGATGGGAATTCTTCGACGGCGAGGGTTGGACGTCGAACGAAAACGATTCCGCCCGCATCATGCCCGGGGTCGCCAACGAATACAGCGTGACTCGATGGCGGGACCGTTATCTGCTGATCACCCAAGACACCAGTGCCCCTTTCAGCGCCGAGATATGGGCGTATCTGTCGGATTCACCCACCGGTCCGTTCACCTCGCCGACCTTGGTATACCGAGCGCCCGAGGCCGGCGCCACCGGATCCTTCGGCGACCCGAACGTATACGCCTACAACGCACACGAACATCCCGACCTGCGGTCCGGAGACACGCTGGTCATCAGCTACAACGTGAACAGTCTCGACTTCGAGGGCGTCGTCGGCGACGTGTCGAAGTACCGGCCACGGTTCGTCACCGTGCGATTGAACCCGACATTCGGGTCTTCCTGCGCAGACGCGACCGAGCACACGCCCGAGCCGGATGCGCCCGATGGCCTCGACCCCGCGACGAACCCCGTGCTCGCGGCGGTGCTGAACCCAGCCGGAGATCCTGCCTTCGACCGCATGGAAGCGGAGCATTTTCCGCCTGTATTCGAATTAGCGATGAGGGTGCAGCTTGCCGCTATCGATGACATCACCGGCACCCCGGGACCATGGACCGCGGACAACGCGCTACGCCCATTCGTCCGGTCGGGTCTGTTACTCGGGGCGGTGAAACAACTCTTCGCCCAGAAAGCCGCGGTCGATCGGGATTCTGCAACCGCGGAAGCAGAGCCGGCTCTGGCGGAGTTACAGGATGCGCATGCGAGCCGCATTCTCACCGACTCGGCATTGGCCTGGATTTTCCAGTACCTGCACGAACATCGCGGCGATCTGGATCTGAGCTACGCAGAACTCGGGTATCTGGAACGAAAGTACAAGGATTTTCAGAACGCGGGAGCATACCTTTCCACCGATCTGGAAAAGCATCGGCTCTCCGAACTGAATTCCGAGGTAGCGGTACTACAGACCGCCTACAAGGATAATCAGGAGCGCGCGCTCGAAGACGTCGAGATCCGAGTGGACGACGCCGACGAACTACGCGGCCTGACCGGAGATCAGATAGAAAGCGCCCGATCGCGCGCCGGGGAAGACGGCGGATACGTGCTACCCAAGCCGCCCGCGATCAGCGGGATCTGGCACCCCTACCTGACCTATCTAGACGATCCCGCCCTGCGCCGGCGGATCTACGAGGAGGTCGCGGGTTTGGCGATCGTCGACCACGACAACTCGCAGAACGTGCTGGACCAAGTAAGGAGGTGGGCCGAACGCGCCGAAATGACCGGCCACAACAATCACGCCGAGTACGTGATGGCCTCCGGCATCTTCGATTCGATTCCAATTGTGAAGAACATTTTGGACCGGATCGCGCGCGCGGCGGCCACCGCAGCGCGGGTCGACTTCCCACTCCTCGCGGAAGCCATCGGCGCCGAGACGATCCAGCCATGGGACCGAAATCGAGCACTCGACGTCTTGATCAGTCGACGGGTCGGAATCGACGAACAGCGGATCCGTGAGTTCTTCGAGCTGGACTTGGTGCTCGACAAAGGCGTGTTCCGCGTGGCGAAGGATTTGTTCGAATTGACCATCACCGAAGTCGACGAGGACAGCAAACCGCCGGTCTGGCACGAAGATGTCCGGGTGTTCGCAGTCCTCGACAAGGAAGGTGAGCACCTCACCAACTTCTACTTCGACCCCTACGCACGCGCTGGCAAAAATGGGGGTGAATGGACGGACCCGATTCGACTGAAGTTCACGCCGAATGGTCAAAGTCCGCTGATCAGCGTCCATTTGAACTTGGAAAAACCGCCTACCGGACGACCCACGCTGCTGGCCCCGAACGAGGTGGACACACTGTTCCACGAATTCGGACACGCATTGCACTTTCTACTCGGTGAAGGCACCCACGAACCGGCCAAGCGCCACCTGGTATTCGCCTGGATCGAGTTCGTCGCCAAAGTATTCCAGCAGTTTTGGAAACATCCTGATGTGGTCGCGAACTACGCAGTGCACCACCAGACCGGTGAACCGATGCCCCCGGAAATGCTCGAAAAGCTGGACGAGTGGCGGACGGCGTACCGGGGTGCCGTCACCATTTTCCGACTCGCGGGCGCTTACGTCGACCTCGCGTGGAGTTCGTTGCCTTCCGCGCAGGTCCCCCAGGGTGACGATCCCCGGGCAATCGTACAAGAATTCGAGAAGACAGTTCTGACCGAGGCGGGAATCTATTTTCCCGAGATGAAGAACCCTTATCCGTCCCAATGGTTCCGGCATCTCTTCGCGCAGATGGGAGCTTTCGGGACTTACTCCGGACAGTATTGGTCGTATCTCCTGAGTGATGTCCTCGCGCTGATCGTTTTCGGAGTACGGATCAACCCGAGCATCGAACAACACGGTCGACTCACACCGGAGACCGGGAAACTGATCCTCGATGAGATCCTTCGATACGAAGAGGACAATCTCGAGCAGGCAACCCGACGGCTGATCGGATCACAGCCCGCGGTCGAATATTTCCTCATGGACCAGCGTCTCCTATGGCCGGAGGCGCTGCTGGAACTCGGAGCGGACGCGACACCCCAATGGCTGAACACGCCCGCCGAACGCCCGCCGGGCACCGACCTCGAGTCGTGGTGGAACGACCGGCTCACGCCGACGTTGCGCGCGGCGATGATCCAGGCGTTTCCGGCCGAGGTCCTGGCGATGGACATCGCACTCTCACCGGAGACCGTGGCCGCCGCCGAGCAGCGGCGCAGGACGCTGCTCGAATACTCCCGGGATGCCCCGGCCGCCACGGCACCACCCGCAGCGCGGACCACCGCGAGCGACCCCGATGCGACCCGCGGACGCCACGAGGCTCGAGACCAGCCCGGTGACCGTACCGCGGCGGAGGAATCGGTCCGTACCGCGATCGAAGAGGCAGCGCCCCAGTGGCCGACCGCCGCACGGACAGCTGCGTCCGAGATGGCCGCAGCTGTGGTGGCCGATGCCGCTCGGCACGGGGCCGCCAGGACAGCGGTCGTGGCACCGCACGCCGACGTACTGCGGGTCACCGTCGAACACGAAGGCGCCGCCGAGCTGTCCCCGGAACTCGTGCGGACGTTGGAGACCGGCGCCACCAGTTGGCGGGCCGAGTCGTCCGACACCACCGGCCGGGTGCTCTTCGAGTTCCACCTCCGGGGCGTGCCCGAACGCGGCGGCGCCGACCCCGCAGACGATCCGGTCGTGGGTTCCCAGGTTGTGCGGGTCGGTCCGATGGACGATGCGTCGGCGGCGGTCCGCGCGTCGGCCTTCATCATGATCAGCCCGGATATCCGTTACTGGAACCACATCGGACCGGCGGTGAACGAAGCGGCGGCGCTGGCGGAGACGCTGGTGCGAGAAGTGGGCCGGGGCGGCCGGGCGGTGACCGCGACAGCGACGATCACCCGGTCCGGGCGGTGGGCCCTAGATGTCGTCGAGGAAAATGCCGGGACGCCGCGATTCGGCCGCGCCGTCTTTCGGCCGAGCGAATACCGTCCTGCGAGCAACAACGTCGCCGAGGTTCTCGAACGTGCAGTGCCCCTGAGCGAGACGAGACGGGCCTCGGAGCCGGAAGCCGTGCCTGCGCGTCGGGATGCTGTGGCCGATACCGCCGGGGCCGACCCACTCCGGCTCCTCACTTGGAATATCGCGGGCGCTCGCCGTTCGCGTTCCGCCGAGGCGTTCGACTATGTCGACGATTTGCCGTCTTTCGTCCGGGTATTGAGCGAGATCGGCGCGAACGTCGCTTTCTTGCAGGAGTCGGAGGTCGGCCCGGACGGATCGAACGCACGGCAGCTGGCTGAGATGCACGGCTACCAGTACGTCTACGAGACAGTGATGTGCCCGTCGCACATGGATACCACCAAGGCGATCAGCCTTGCCGTGCTCAGCGATCGGCCGATCGAGTCTGCTGTCGACGTACTGCTGCCCGCTACGGGCGTCGAGCTCACACTCGGGGGCCGAGCACTGGAGCCGGACGAGCAGTTCGACCGGTACGCGCAAGCCGTCCGGATCGCCGGTACCTGGTTCGTGAATCTTCACCCCACGCCCCTGGGTTTCTTCGGCCGCAGCTACGAGGAGCACCAGGACGTCGAAGGCGCGGCGCATGCCAGGGCGATCGAGCAGTTGCTGCATTCCCTGGCGGATGGCCTGCGGTCCCTGGCGGATGGTCCGATCGTGTTGCTCGGCGACTTCAACACCGATGACCCGGGTTCGGTATACCGAGCGCTGATCGGCGAGTTGGATCTCACCGCCGCGCTCGATCCGGCGACCGAGACCGTTCCCTGGGGAAGTGCGCCGGACCAAGTGATGACCTCCGCGGAAATCCGGACGACCCGCGGCTACATCGTGGTCACCGAAACCGATCACTATCCGGTGGTCGTCGACCTTTCGGAGGCCACCCCAGATTCCCCGCCGTCGAGTGCGGTGCGCGCAAGCGCCGTAGCAGACGCGCATCCGGCGGGCCCGCGTTCGCCCAAGGCGACGAACCATCCGGAAACCACTTCCCGGCAGCCGCATTCAACGGCTCAGCAGATAATTCCGTTCGACTCGCATCGAGTGTCGGGGACAGGTCCCGCCGGAATGGCCCTCGACATCCCCGAACGAAAAGCCTGGGATCTAGGAACAGTGCCGCCCCCACGCGGGCGGTTCGACCCCGGCATGGTCCATGCGGTCGACCCTCGTCTGGGGCCGGACGCCTGGGCGGTCGGTCAGCGGCCGCAGCGACCGCTCGATGCCCGAGAACCAGCGGGGAACGCCTCGGGCGGTCAACCCGCCGCGCGCCCGACGCCCGGCGACGACATCGGGACGACCGACCACGATGAGAACCGATCTCGCCCCGGACAACCAGGTGCTCGCGAGCACACCGGCGGCGGCGGCATTCGCATAACTCCCGCCGGCCTGATCGTGCCCGCCGACCCGACCAACAGCTTGATCGTGCCCGCCCCGCACGTGCTTCCCGCCGATCCGTCCCTCGAAGAACTCATGGAACGGTTGCGTCCGTGGAAGGAGATCTTCCCGTACTTCTGGCAATTCCCGATGCCGCGGGAGGGTGAACCATCCGGCCGGGAGTGGATCGAAAGCAGCGAGCGAAGAGCTTGGATGAGGAGGAGGGCGATACTACGGACCCCGCTCTATGCGGGGGTCGACGCAGCCGTCCGGCTTACACTCGGAGCCGAAAGGCTGCTGGCAGCGCCCAATTCGAGTCCTGGACCCGCGACGCTCCGGCAACGGCGGGTCATCCCGGGCCGTGGGGAAATCGATGCCGAGAAGAAGCGGACCCTGCGGGCCGACGCGCAGGTTCGCGAGTCGAATCGTGCCGATCTGGTCGAGATGACGGTGTTCGAGAGATTCTGGCGGGCAGTGTCAGGGGACGAGATCCCCCAGACCAAGCAGATTCGCCGGGGAGAAATGGCCTACGTCGGGGGACGCCTGCTACGCGCCGAGGGCCACAATCTCATGGTGGCGGGGCGTTATGCCGAAGACTACGAGCTGATGGTCGCGGGACGCGACCCCGTTCTCACGCCGGAAGAGTACGCACTGTGGCTGATGTTCAGTCACGACGCACTGTGGACCGTGCACTATCCCGGCTGCCGAGAACTGGAGTCGCAGTCCCCCGAGTTCCTGCTCACGCGCTACCTGACGGTCGCCATATTCGACAAGATCGCCTCTAAGCCGCTCGAGGTGCAGTACCTGAATGACGTCGTCCGTCCGTATTTGCGCCGTCAAGGTGCGGCAGCCGGCCGGGTATTGCTCCACGAGCTATCCCATCACCTGCTGGATTCGTGCCGATCCACCCTGGAGCAGCTCGGTATGCGGGCTCGAAAAGGTTCGGGCACAAAGGTAGAAGCCGAGGTCGAGGAGCATCTGGACAACTGCGCGGCCTGCCGGACCTCCGCCGCCGCTCTCCCGGGAGCGAGCAGCCTGGGCGGCCGCGAACTGGTCGAGCAGCCGCTCCACGTGACAGAACCCGCGCAGACAGCGACGACCGGCCTCGGCGACTCGGTCGAGTCCGACCCCGACGAATCGGTCTTCGTCGTTACTTTCGAGGTGGTTCTTTCGGAGTATCCCGCACTGCGGGAACTCCTTCCGGAACGGGAATACCGCCACCTCGGTGGCGACGAGGGCGAAGTGATGCCCTCGGAGATAGCCCGGTCACTGCACGAGGCAGGGGTTCGGTACGGCGGAAAGCATTCGGGAGCCCAAAAAGAGGTCTATCTGATCGGCGACTACGCGGTGCTGGTACCCAAGCCGTCGCACACTTCGCTGGATTTCGTGCTCTGGCCGGACGAGTATCAGACGCTGCGGGCAATCGCGGAGGTGGCGCTGCCCGGTGAGCGGCTGCCGGTGCCACAGGTGCTGCATGTGGAGCGGAATGCCGAAGGCCAGGTCATGTTCGCGATCCAGCGGCGGATCCACGGCGAACCGGTGGACAGCGTCTTCAGCAAGGAGCTGGCCCCGGCCATGTCGACCTTGATGGACCTGTTCCGCCGGATCGAGGTCCAGCGGGACTCACGGCCAGTGCGCAAGGGCTCATTGCGACTTCCCGCGGACTATCCGGAATCCGGCGACTCAGTGGGATTCTTCCGGATGATGATGAAATACCTCGAGCGCGTTTACCGGCACTACCGCGAACTCGAGCCGTATCGAGTTGCGTTCGACGAACTGCGGCTCTCCGAATCGCTGGTCGAAAGCCTCGGTGAAATGGTCGGCGAACTCCGCAGCCAGCCGTTCTGCGTGCTCCACGCGGACATCACAACGGCCAACGTCTTGTGGACAGCAGACGGAGGCATGATCGTGGACCTCGGCCTGGCTCTGTACGGCCCACCAGATTACGAGGCCGCAGTAGCCATGCATCGGGACCCCGGCGAGATGGAACGCGACCGTATCCCCATTCACCTGCTGCCGTACTTCGGTCTCCTCGACGTGATGAGAGTCTTGCTCGACACGATCCGTCTCGTCGACGAAGCGACCTCGCCCGATCCCGATGCCGACCGCATCGGTAAAATGGCCGGGAGCGTGGCCTTCGCACTCGGTTGGCCCCATCAATTGCAGCACGGCGATACTCAACCGCTGCCGACGTATGTTCAGATCCGCGACTTCGCTGACCGGCTGGTACAGCAAACTGCGGCGCGCTCCGGCACATCGGCGTCCACCGACACCGACCCCGAGCAAACGCTCTCCGTGGTTGGCGAACCCGACGAGCCGGTGTACGTAGTCACCGAACCCGACGAGCCGAGTCCGACAACCGCGCCGGACAACCATGCCCCGGCCCCGCATGACGAGCGAGAACCGCACGACGCTTCGGAGCCGCAGCAGTCACCATCGGCCCGCGTTTCCTCCGCGGACGAGCAGCGGCATACGGACTGGCTCCAACCGGGCTCCGGTAGCCTTCCTGCGCGTCCGGTCGATCAGGCACAGGACGGCCCGGGGATCACCCTGCGGGCGCAAGCGATCCGTGCGAGCGCCGATCCGCAGGCGGCGTTCGATGGGGCTGTGGCGCTGGATCTTCCGCCGCAGCGCGCCCGTGGTCTGGATGGGCTCGTTCTGGATCCGCGAGCGGCGGTGTCGGACCCGTTCGGCGGCGTGCGGCGCGGTCTGCCCCACGGCGTGCTGGCGCATGCCGCGAATGCGGATGACCCGCATGGCGGCGCCTTCGGCGGTGGACGGAGCGAAGCCGAGCGAATCGCCAACGCTGCCTTATCGACCTTTCAGGTCGGGGCCACATTCGACCACCTCCGGAATTGGGCCGCACGCCTCTCCGATGACACTCTCCAGCACCTGTTGACCGGCTTCACCCACCGGGTCGCCGGACAGCTAGCGGCCATTCATCGCGGCAAACCGCCATCCGTGACCGACCGTGTGATCGATCCGGCACGCCTGCTGGGTGCGATCGTGACGGAAGCGGCCGGCCGCTTCGGCGACAGCGTTCCTACCACCTCGCCGACCACCTACCGGGAATTGTTCGCTCTCGGGTCCTGGCTGCGGGCGAACCGAAGCACCGTCGCCGACCTGCAGGCAGGCATGACCGCAGTGCTCGACGCCGCGTTCGCTGTGGCCCGTACGACCACCGAGCACCGCTGGTCGGTGGATGCTATGCACCACACGGTCCCGGCACATCTCCAGGAAATCGCACACCGTATCGAAGAAGCCGGGCGGCATCGCATCTGGCTCGAGGAGGACGCGTTCCCAACGGATGGCGCCCTCGACGCGGAACATGTGCGGCTCGTGGGGTCCGTCGTGCTGGACGGCCCAACGCTGGTTCGGATGGTCGGGGAGTGGGCCGATGTCATGAACACGCTGCTACAGCGACGATCCGGCGAGAAGTTCTCGCCGCGGTACACCGCGATCTTCGAGTCGCTGCCCGTCCACGCCCTTGCGCTCGATCGGGCGCGGACCGGCTCCGACCGGCTGTTCGCCGCGACGGCCGCGACTGCCCTGCCGCATCTTCTCGATGCGGCGTTCTACCTGCTCCCCACCAGCAACTCCGCCTTGGGACTGGACTACCTGCGTCAGGCCGACGACCTGCTGACCGAGGCCACCACTCGCTTCGCGAACCACATCGTCATCTATTCGCTCCAGGACGCCGCCGACAACGTACACAAACTCTACGAAGACATCGTCGCCGCGCAATCCCGCCGCCCGCCCGAAATCCGGGCGCGGCGCACTCATGACGCCCTGTCGGACTTTTACGGTGTCGGATCGGAATCGCCCCTCCACCGATCATTCCTCTGGGGAGTGCGGGCGCTGTGGGGGCTGGGTAGCCAGAGTCCGGGGATCGAGTACGCGACTCGGGAGCACCGGCTGAACCCCGTCCTGCCGTGGGACTGGGATATCACCGATGACGAGCGCGCCCTCGCCGCAACCGCGGCGGACTTGCTGCACAGCGTCCGGGGACCGGAGGCAGGCATTTCGTCATTACTACGGCACAGCGGTTCCCGGGATCTGTTCGAGGACACCTGGGACAGCGTCTCGAAGAACATGCGATGGTGGAACAAGCTGCGGAGATGGACCAGCGGGACCACACCGATCGGCAGTCTGCTGGCGGGGGCCACGGACTTTTCGGTGTCGCAGATGCAGTTGGCGGTGCTGAGACAGTATCCCCACATCATCGGAGCCGCCGCCGGCATCGAATACCGGGCACGGGATCTGGCGAACCGGCTATCGCTCGCCCGCGACCTCGAATCCCCCGAGATCACGCCCGAACGCCGGCTCGAGCTCGCCACGCTGCGCGACCAGCTGGCAGAGGTCAGACGCGGCGCCTTCGGGCTGGCCATCCCCGGCTCCGGTCCGCCACCGGTACTGCTGATCTCCTACGATCCCATCTCCGAGGGCGGCACGGGCGGAGCTGTCGTCTCGATCGGCGAAGCCGACAGCGCATCCTTCGTGGCGTTCAACGTCACCGGAACCGACACACTCCTCACCGATCTGTCGAACTGGGCGGTTCGCGCCTGCCGGCAGTACGAAGAAGCGCAGCAGCACGCGCCCCGCGATGCCCGCGTGGCGATCATGTTCACGGTCGGCATACCGCGCGGTATCGGTGCACCTCCGCACGCCGCCGGGCCGGACGCCTCGGGAATCGACAACGTCGTCGCAGCCCGAGACGTAGCCGGGGAGATCGTGGCGCGGGAACTCCTCGCCTACGACGCGACCCGCGAATTGGCCCTCGACGACAGCGACGAGAGTTGGTCTCGGATGGTGCGACTGTCCACCGCAATCGGGCACGGCGACGGTGTCGGTGTGCTGCGGGCGGCCGCCCAGACTCTGTGGCTCAGTCGAGCTGTGGACCAGATCGTTCTCGTTCCCCGCTCGGCCGGCGACCCGCTTCCCACCGCCGGTCAGCTCGACATGGGCACCGAGCATGTGTACACGCTCAACCCTCACCGCGACCGGAACGGCGATCCGAACACCGTTGCACTGATCGTGCTCGGACATGGCGCCGATATCGAGTCCGCACCCGACGCCTCCAGCCGATCATCCGCTCCGCTGGTCGAGACCCCAACCACCATCCGCGATCTGTCTCAGTTGCTCTCCGCGCATGAGTACCGACCGCTCGGGGGCAGCCGCGGAATCGTCATGACGCACGACGAGGGCCTGACGGTATACCGAGCAGCGCAACCACTGCTCCGCGATGCGCTGTCGGGGACCTACAACACGACAGTCCTGCTCGAAGACCTCGGTCTCGTCCTGCGCATCGGTCAACCCGATACCGGCAGCTACGACCCGCGTTTCGGACCCGAGCACAGCACCCTCCCCGTCATTTCTCGATATGTTCGGAACGCCCCTCAACTGCTGAGAGTGATCACCGGCCAGATGCCGGACGGGCGCGTCATCGACGAATCGGCGCCGATTCTCGTCGAACGGCTCGCTCGGGGAGACAATCTCACCGAGACATTCCGGCGAGCCGACCGGAAAACGATCCGATTCCGTCAGGGTCTGATACTGCGGGCCTTCGCGAACATCCACGAGCAGCTGCGCACGATGCCGGAGGACCATCCGCTGCTGGTTCAACTGACGCCACCAGGCGTCGCGAAGGGCGACACCGGCGGGTGGTATCTGAATCATATCGATTGGTACACAAAGAACTTCTATCTACGGCACTATGCCCGCTTCGGTCACCTGTTCGACGAGTTCGGCCTACTCCGCGGAAATCCTTTCGAACCGCTGATCGACGAGGCTCGAACGATGCGGGAGTCCCGCCACCACATCCTGCATGCGGACCCGAACGCAGGGAACTTCCTCATCAGCAACGAGCTTCACGTAACGCTGCTCGACTGGGAACTCGCCGTCACCGGTCCGAGCGCCTACGACTGGGCCAGGTTGGGCCATCTCATTCCGGGGATCGAGGTCCCTCGCGAACTCGGTGGCCCCGATATGGGCGCATTCGCTCGACTCGAGAAGTTCAAGCGGGTCATGAACGACACCGTCAAACTGGCGCCCTTGGCCGCCGCAGGACAACTCACCCCTCCACTGATCGAATTCATCGACACCGAATTCAGTGAGGCCGTGATCCAGATGCGTCAGCTATCCGGTCACACCGACCTGCTGCCGCCACGCGCGGAACTCGAGATTCTCCGCTCATGGCGACCATGAGAGCGGATGGCTCCGGCTCGACCGCTCTACGCCGACCGCATCGTGCCGCGCCTCCGGCTATCTTCGACGTTCGCTGCCACCGCGGACAGGCGCTGCTCACTCGGCGGTGTGCGGCGAGACCAGTGGCTTCCACATCGATACGGAGGACAACGTGGCAGAAGAACCCGGTGCGCTGACCGTCGAGCACCCGCTCGCTCGCGCGCTGGCGGCACACGCGCCGACGGGGTGGCAGCGGGTGGACGCGGTGTTCGCTGTCACGGTGGTGGGTGAAATCGCCCATCTCGTATATGCCGTTGGCGAACAGGCGATACCGGTAGACGCGCCGGAGCCGGTGCTTGCCGTCGTCCGCGAGCACCGCGCGATCTCGGCCGGCGCGGAACCCTGGTGGCGTCTGCTGCTGGCGATGACGAGTTCCGGCGAGATCGAAGCCGCGTACGACTACGGCGAAGAGCCCTTCCCGGACGGTCAACTGTTCGTGCCGGAGGCGTACCGCGCCGACCTCGCGGCGTATCCGCGCGAGAGGCTGCCGGTGTGGCTGGCCGCCTACATCGGCCATGGTGACCGGCAGCGGCGTACACCGCAGCAGGCCGCCGCCCAGGCGCGCGCGGACCGGGCCGAAGAGGTGTGGGCGGTACTCGCGGAGAACGAGTTTCCGCCGTTCCCGCAGATGTGGTCGCGTTGGACGACGATCGCCGCGGCCTTCGTGGCGGCGCGGTCGGAATGGGGCCCACGGATGCTGCCCTGGGTAGGAGTATTCGAAGGCACCGCGCGCGGGGGATCGACATTGCACGCGCTCCCGGCCGGGCGGGCCGTGCTGTCCGGCGGTGTATGGAACGCGCCGACCTTGGACGCGGTGTACAACGCGGGCGCACCGATGCCGCGGCTGTACGGCGGCGCGCCGGACTGGGTTGCCGACCCGGTCTTGAACCCGCGGGCGGCATCCGGCCTGCTGTCGTTCTGCTACTGGTGGGAAGCGGGGCGCTGGTACCGGGGGCAGTCACCGCCCGCTCAGGAGTGCGCGCCCGCCGTGCCGGGCATGTGGACGCGGGAGACGGCGATCAAGATCGTGGCGGGTCTGCTCGCGGACAGCGCGGGAAGGGACGCGCCGGAGGCCGTCGGCGCGTTGTTGTCCGCGGCCGAGACGGGAAGAGTGACGCGATCGGCGCTGGTCGCCGTATTCGGCGATGACGGCCGTTACGACATCGACGGCGCGCTCTATCAGTTCTCGGCGGCCGGGCTGCTGTCCACCGTGCCCGAGCCGATGCCCGCCGCCCAGGCGATCGGCCGGGTACGGGACTACATCACCGGACGGCAGCTGGACACCACCGGGTATCCGCTGTCGCAGCTGAGCGCCGATCGCTTCCGTTTCGGCTGGATGGTGCACGTGCCCGCGAACGCGAAGGCTCGCCGGGCGATCTTCTACGTCGCCGACGACGGTGAGTTCGCGCACTCCTCCTCCGCAGTCGACCCGGAGCAATTCGTCGCCGGGTTCGAGCAGCGCTTCCTCGATCGCCACGGTCCGGTGGCCTGACACCCAGGCAGACGTCTTTGCCAATAGTTCGCCTAGATACTTTTTCGATATTCTGAGCTCTGTCGGTAGAAGTTGCTGTCTGTGCGGCGCGACACTCGGGTACACAACGGCCGTTCGCCGCCGGGCACCCGAGCAGGAAGGTCGATCATGTCGCTGGAAAGCAACAAGGCGCTGGTCCGCCGGTTCTATCAGGAGATCGACGCGGGGAACGTCGACGCCATGGACGATCTCGTCGCGGAGGATTACCTCGACCACTCGCCGCCGCCGTTTCCCGGCCTCTCCACCGGCCGCGAGGGCCTCAAACAGGTCTTTCGCATGTTCTGGGACGCCACTCCCGGGAGGCACGTGATCGAGGATCAGCTCGCGGAGGGCGACCGGGTCGTGACACGACTCACCGCGTACGGCCGCCATACCGGGGACCTACCGGGGATACCGGCGACCGGGAACGAATTGACGATGACCGGCACCGCGATCCACCGGATCGCGGACGGCAGGATCGCCGAGAAGTGGTCCGACAAGGACGTGCTCGGGTTCCTTCAGCAGCTCGGCGTATTACCCGCTGTGGGAGGGCACTGACCGACGCGGCCCGAACGCAGCGTTTCGAAACACGAAAATGGGGAAAGCCGCGTATCAGTACCAATCCGATACGCGGCTTTCCGTCTGTGGGCGAAGGGGGACTTGAACCCCCACGTCCCGAAGGACACTGGCACCTGAAGCCAGCGCGTCTGCCATTCCGCCACTCGCCCGAGCGACTGGGAGACAGTATCACGGCCTCGCGCCGGATACGAAATCGCCATTTCAGAGGCCTGACCGGGGGGCTGGACAGGCCCGGGAACCCGCGGCCGTCGCCAAGAGTTACAGGTGTGGACGATCGTGGATATCATGCAATGAACGTGGTCGATTAACGACACGCCATACACGCGTGTCGTTGTTACGAATCAGGAAGAGACGCGCACCGAAGGGAGGCCTTGATGGGCATCGTTTCGCGATTCGAGCGTCGCCTGCAAGGTGCCGTCGGTGACGTGTTCGCCCGAGTGTTCGGCGGCAGTGTCGTACCCCAGGAGGTGGAGGCGGCGCTGCAACGCGAGGCCGCCGATCATGTCCAAGACGTGGGCGGAGGGCATCTGCTGGCACCCAACAGCTATGTGATCACGATCAACTCCTCCGATCATCAGCAGTTGGACGCCGACCACGACCTCACCACCCGCGCGTTCGCCAAACACCTGCAGGACTACATCCGCGAACAAGGCTGGCAGACCTACGGCGAAGTACACGTGGCGTTCGAGGCATCACCTACGCTGCACACCGGACAGTTCAGGGCGAGTGGCCGCGTCGATCCCGACGCCGGACACAGAGCCGGCGCGGCTCGCGGCCCCGAATCACCGCCACAACGACCTGCAAACCCGCAACCAGGAGCTGGCCCCATGACGCAGAACTCAGGCTACGACCCGAGCCGTGAGCCCGCGGAGTCCGATCCACGCAACCGCGGGTACGCTCCACCGCCTGCCGGTCGCGGCGGTGCGCAGAACGGCGCGTACCGCGACGACTACGGCCGCGGTGGCGCGTACGGGGCGGATTACCAGGCTCCGGACGCACAGCAGGGTTACGGCGATTACCAGAACGGCTACGACTACCCCCAGGGTGGCCAGGGCGGCCAGGGCTACGGCCAGCAGGGTTACGGCGAAGCCGGCTACGGCCAGCAACCCGGCTACGGCGAACCGGGCTACGGCGAACCGGGCTACGGCCAGCAGGGCTACGCCGAACGCGGTTACGGCCAGCAGGGCTACGCCGAGCCGGGCTACGGCCAGCAGGGCTACGCCGACCAAGCCTATGGCCAGCAGCAGGGGTACAGCGATGCCGGTTACGGCCAGCAGGGCTACGCCGAGCCGGGCTATGGCCAGCCAGGCTATGGTCAGCCCGGATACGGGCAGTCGGGATACACCGATCCGAGCTACGGCGATCAGAGCTACGCCGATCAAGCCGGCTACGGTCAGGACGACCAGGCCGGCTACGGTCAGGCGTACTCGCAGCAACCCGGATACGGCGCGCCGCAGGCTTACGCGGGCGGCCAGGGCTACGGCGCGGCGCCGCAGGCCGGTTCGGGCTATTCGGCGACCCTCCAGCTGGACGACGGCAGCGGCCGGACTTACCAGCTGCGGGAAGGCAGCAACATCATCGGCCGCGGCCAGGACGCGCACTTCCGCCTGCCCGATACGGGCGTGTCGCGCAGGCACATCGAGGTGCGCTGGGACGGACAGACCGCGATGTTGTCCGACCTCGGCTCCACCAACGGCACCCTGGTGAACGGCTCCCCCGTGCAGGACTGGCAGCTCGCCGACGGCGACGTCATCCGTGCCGGGCACTCCGAGATCCTGATCCGTATCGTCTGATCCCGTAAGCTCGCGGTGCAGGTCACGACATGGCTCTCGAGGGATTCGTCGGCCGTATCGTGATCGAACTCGACCGACGGCCCTATGATGCTGCCTACACACGCGCGGCGCCGACACCGGGGCCGGCAAGACCAGCAGGCTGGTGGGGGTGGTCGAACCGCACCTACGGCACCGACGTACACGGTCGAACAGGAGGTGGAGCGCCGTGCAGGGACTGATCCTGCAACTGACCCGTGCGGGGTTCCTTCTGCTGTTGTGGTTGTTCGTGTGGGCTGTGCTGCGCACGTTGCGCAGCGACATCTACGCGGCATCCGGCATTCGGATTCAGCCCAGGGCCGCACGCGGTTCCGCGGTGCTGCCTTCCTTCAGCCGGGGCCAGAAGGGCGCCAAATTTCTTGTGGTGACTCAGGGTTCACTCGCCGGCACCCGCATCTCGCTCGGCACCCAACCGGTGCTGATCGGGCGTGCGGACGACTCCACGCTGGTACTCACCGATGATTACGCCTCGACCAGGCATGCGCGACTGTCTCCGCGTGGTGACGACTGGTACGTGGAAGACCTCGGCTCGACGAACGGCACGTACCTCGATCGCGCGAAAGTCACCACCGCCGTCCGTGTTCCACTCGGCACGCCTGTTCGTGTCGGCAAAACAGTGATCGAGCTGCGATCGTGACACTTGTTCTCCGCTACGCAGCGCGCAGCGACCGTGGTCTCGTCCGAGGCAACAACGAAGACTCCGTGTACGCGGGCGCCCGGCTGCTCGCACTCGCCGACGGCATGGGTGGCCATGCCGCGGGAGAAGTCGCGTCCCAGTTGATGATCGCCGCGCTCGCCCACCTCGACGACGACGAACCCGGCGACGATCTGCTCGGCAAGCTCGACGCGGCGACCCGAGAAGGCAACGCCGCCATCGCCGATCAGGTCGAGGAGGAGCCCGAGCTCGACGGCATGGGCACCACGCTCACGGCAATCCTGTTCGCGGGCAAGAAACTCGGCCTCGTGCACATCGGCGACTCTCGCGCCTATCTGTTGCGCGGCGGCGAGCTTGCCCAGATCACCCGGGACGACACATTCGTCCAGTCGCTCGTCGATGAGGGCAGGATCACACCGGAGCAGGCGCACACGCACCCGCAGCGTTCGCTGATCATGCGCGCGCTCACCGGCAACGAGATCGAGCCGACGCTGATCATGCGCGAATCGCGCGCAGGCGACCGCTACCTGCTGTGCTCCGACGGTCTCTCGGACGTGGTCAGCGACGAGACCATCGCGAACACGATGCGCGAGGGCACCACCGACGAGTGCGCCGACCGGCTCATCGAGCTGGCGTTGCGCAGCGGCGGGCCGGACAACGTGACCGTCGTCGTGGCCGACGTCATCGATCTGGACTACGGCCAGAGCCACCCGATCGTGGCGGGCGCCGCGTCCGGCGTCGACGAGGACACTCCTCCGCCCAACACCGCCGCGGGCCGGGCCTCCGCCCTGCGTCCGCCGCGGTCCGCGCCGCGCCGGGCCGCCGCCGCGCCCGAGCCGCCCGCGAAGAAGTCGCACCGGCTGCGCTGGATCGTGCTCGCGCTGGCGCTCGTCGTCGCCGTCTGCGTGGGGCTCGTGGTCGGCTACAAGATGATCCGCAGCAATTACTACGTCGGCGCCGACGACGGTTCGGTGGTGATCCTGCGCGGGTTGCCCGGGTCGATCCTCGGCTACTCGATCCATGACGTGAACCTGGTCGGATGCGTAACCCGCAACGGTGAACTCACCCTGTCCGAGCCCGGGGCGGATGCGCCCTCCTCGTGCAAGCCGCTGAAGGTCAGCGATCTGAAGCAGACCGGCCGTGATCAGGTGGACAAGGGATTGCCGCCGGGTTCGCTGGACAAGGCCAGGGACTCGATGACCTATCTCGCTCAGCGAGAACTGCTGCCGCCGTGCCCGGTCAAGGAATCGGCGCCGCAGCCGGGAGTCGTCCCGTCCGCCGAGACCACACCGCCCGCGCCCAACGGCGCTCCGCCCGCACCGGCCACCACCACACCCGCGCCTGCGCCTGCGCCTGCGCCTGCGCCTGCGCCGGAACAGGGTGACGCCAGGGGCACCGAGATCAAGACGCCGACCAAGTCGGAGGCTCCTGCCACGCCGTCGAGCACCTCACCCAATCCCCAGACCACGGGGGAGAACTGCCGGGTGACGGACTGATGTCCGCGCCGGCACCGCCGTCGGCTGGGGCTTTTCCCAGTCCCCCGGGCGGCTTCGCTCCCGCGCCACCGCCGAGCACCAGACGAAATGCGGAACTGCTGCTGCTCGCGGCGGCAGCGGTCATCACCACCGTGTCCCTCTTCCTGGTCGAGGCGAGTCAAGAACAGTCGATCACCTGGGATATCGCCAAGTACGGTCTGGCCTACCTGGCACTGTTCGCGGTGGCGCACCTGGCCGTGCGGCGGTTCGCCCCGTTCGCCGACCCGCTGTTGCTGCCGATCGTCGCGTTGCTCAACGGACTCGGTCTCGTGCTGATCCATCGGCTCGACCTGGCCGACCAGCAGACCGCCGCCTACAACTCGTGGGCGACCCCCTCCCCCGACGCCGATCAGCAGATCCTGTGGACCGCACTGGGCACGCTGGTGTTCATCACACTGCTGATCGCCCTGCGCGACTACCGCACGCTCGCCCGCTACAGCTACACCCTCGGCCTGATCGGCCTCGTCGCGCTGGCCATCCCGGCGCTGCTGCCCAGCGCGTTCTCCGAGACCAACGGCGCGAAGATCTGGATCCGGCTGCCCGGGTTCAGCGTCCAGCCGGGTGAGTTCGCGAAGATCCTGCTGATCATCTTCTTCGCCTCGGTGCTGGTGGCCAAGCGCGAGATCTTCACCGCCGCCGGGCGTCATGTGCTGGGCATGGAGTTCCCGCGCGGCCGCGACCTCGGCCCGATCCTGGCCGTCTGGATCGTCTGCATCGGCGTGCTGGTGTTCGAGAAGGATCTCGGTACCTCGCTGCTGATCTTCAGCACGGTGCTCGTGATGCTCTACATCGCCACCGAACGGGTCGGCTGGCTGGTCATCGGCGGCGGGCTGCTCGCACTCGGATTCATCTTCGCCTACCAGTTGTTCGGCCACGTGCGGGTCCGGGTGGAGACCTGGCTGCACCCGTTCGACGACTACAACAACACCGGCTATCAGATCTCGCAGTCACTGTTCGGCCTGGCCACCGGCGGTCTCGCCGGAACCGGCCTCGGTAGCGGCAGGCCCAACCAGGTGCCCTTCGCCAAGACCGACTTCATCGTCACCACGATCGGCGAGGAGCTCGGCCTGATCGGGCTCGCCGCGGTGCTGATGCTGTTCCTGGTATTCGTGGTGCGCGGACTGCGCACCGCCCTCGCGGTGCGCGACAGCTTCGGCAAGCTGCTCGCGGCCGGTCTGTCGTTCACCATCGCGATCCAGCTGTTCGTCGTGGTCGGGGGTGTGACCAAGCTGATTCCGCTGACCGGTCTCACGACTCCGTTCATGTCCTACGGCGGCTCCTCGCTGTTGGCCAACTACGCATTGCTGGCGTTGCTGATCAAGGTCTCCGACGCCGCCCGCGCACCCGCCCCGGTGCGTAAGAAAGAACCGGCGCCGATCGCCGACGCGCAGACCGAACTGCTGCGCCGCGACGGGGGACGATCGGATGCGGGGCCGCTGACATGAACACTCCACTACGCCGAGTCGCGGTCGCGGTGATGGTGATGGTCGTCGCACTGCTGGCGAACGCCACCTACGTGCAGGTGATCAAGGCCGACGACCTGCGCTCGGATCCGCGCAACTCCCGGGTGCTGCTGGACGAATACGCCCGCCAGCGCGGGCAGATCTCGGCGGGCGGCACCGTGCTGGCCAGCTCGATCGCGACCGACGATCGCTACAAGTACCTGCGCGCCTACCCCAGCGAGCCGGAGGCGTACGCGCCTGCCACCGGCTTCTACTCGATGCAGTACGGCAGCACCGGACTGGAACGCGCCGAGGATTCGGTGCTCAACGGCTCCGACAGTCAGCTGTTCGGCAGCCGTCTCGTCGACCTGATCTCCGGCCGGGACCCGCGCGGCGGCAACGTGCTCACCACGCTCAACCCGCTGATGCAGAAGGTCGCCTACGACCAGATGACCAGCAAGGGATACACCGGTTCGGTGGTGGCCATCGAGCCGAGCACCGGCAAGATCCTCACCATGGTGTCCACGCCGAGCTACGACCCGAACCTCCTGTCCGGGCACGACGGCGCGCGCGGCACCCAGGCGTGGGAAACGCTGAGCGCGGATCCGAACCACCCCATGTTGAATCGCGCTATCTCGCAGACCTATCCGCCCGGGTCCACCTTCAAGGTCGTGGTCACCGCGGCCGCGCTGGCCAACGGCGTCGCGACCCCCGACGACCAGTTCACCGCCGCCCCGACCTTCACACCGCCCGGCACCAGCACTCCGATGGAGAACTACAACGGCACCACCTGCGGTCCGAATCCGACCGCTTCGTTGTTCGAGGCGTTCCGGCGCTCGTGCAACACCGCGTTCGCCGAACTCGGCATCAAGGTGGGCGCCGCGGACCTCAAGGACGAGGCGGCCGCGTTCGGTGTCGGCCCGCACCGGGGGATCCCGATGCCGGTGGCGGAGAGCACCGTCGGCACGATCTCCGACGACGCCGCCCTGGCGCAGAGCAGCATCGGGCAGCGCGACGTGGCGCTGACCCCCTTGCAGAACGCGGTCGTCGCGGCGACGATCGCCAACGGCGGCGTCCGGATGGAGCCGTACCTGGTCGATCAGTTGCAGCGCCCGGATCTGAGCGAGCTGACCAAGACCAAGCCGGTCTCGGTCGGCCAAGCCGTCAGCGCCGATGTAGCGTCGACCGTAACCAACTTGATGATCGCGTCGGAGAGCAACACCTCCGGAGGTGGCCAGACCCCCTATCAAATCGCGTCCAAGACCGGCACCGCGGAACACGGGACCAACCCGCGTAACACGCCGCCGCACGCTTGGTATATCGCGTTCGCCCCCGCGCAGAACCCGAAGATCGCCATCGCGGTGATCGTGGAGAACGGTGGGGACCGGGCGCTTGCCGCGACCGGTGGCTCGGTCGCCGCGCCGGTGGCTCGCGCGGTTCTGGACGCCGGTCTTCGAGGGGGCTGAACGATATGGATGTGCGAGTGAAGGTACGGGGACCTCGATGCTGAACAACGGTGCGATGATCGCCGACCGATACCGGCTGCAGCGACTGATCGCGACCGGCGGCATGGGCCAGGTCTGGGAAGCGCTGGACACCAGGCTCGACCGCAGGGTCGCGGTCAAGGTGCTGAAATCGGAGTTCTCGGCCGACCCGACGTTCCGGCATCGATTCCGCACCGAGGCGAAGACCACCGCCCAGCTGAATCACTCCGGCATCGCGGGCATCTACGACTACGGCGAGACCATCGACCCGCAGGGCAGCGAGATCGCCTACCTCGTCATGGAGTTCGTCCAGGGCGAGCCGCTGAACACCGTGCTCAACCGGCTCGGCAGGCTGTCGGTGGCCCAGGGACTCGATCTGCTCGAGCAAACCGGGCGCGCGCTGGACGTGGCGCACCGCGCGGGCGTGGTGCACCGTGACGTGAAGCCGGGCAACATCCTGGTCACGCCGACCGGCCAGGTGAAGATCACCGACTTCGGTATCGCCAAGGCGGTGGACGCCTCCCCGGTGACCAAGACCGGCATGGTGATGGGCACCGCCCAGTACATCGCCCCGGAACAGGCGGTCGGCGAGGACGCCACCGCGGCCAGCGACGTGTACTCCCTCGCCGTGGTCGGTTACGAAGTGCTGGCAGGACAGCGGCCGTTCACCGGCGACGGCGCGATCACCGTCGCGATGAAGCACGTGCGCGAGACACCGCCTCCGATGCCGGCCGATCTGCCCGGCAACGTGCGCGAACTGATCGAGATCACGATGGAGAAGGACCCGTCGCGGCGCTACGCCAGCGGCGGTGAGTTCGCCGACGCGGTCGCCGCCGTCCGCGCGGGCCGCCGCCCGCCGCCGCCCAGCGGAGCGCACTCCGCCGCGCCCCTGACCGGCGCCACGCGGGTGCTCCCGCCCGGCCCGACCGCCGTGATCCCCTCCACGCCCGCCGACTTCGACGGTGCGACGGTGCGCTACTCGACGCCCGCCGCGGGCGCGGTGGGCGCGGTGGGCGCGGCCCATCAGGCGGGCACCCTCGCGGCTCCGGCCACGGTGCTGAGCCGCGGTGCGGCGAGCGGTCCCCCGCCCGGTAACGGCAGCAGGTTCACTACGACCCAGAAATGGCTGACCGGGCTCGGCATCGGCGCCGTGCTGCTCGGGGCGCTCACGGCCTACCTGCTCTTCGGTGGAGACACCAATCCGGATTCCACGCCGTCGCCGACCGTGACGGTCGCGCCGAACCCCAAGCCCGTCCCGCCGGTGGCCACGACGACCCCCAAGCCCGCACCTCCGCCCGTGGACACCGAGACCTACGAACCGCCCACCACCGAGCCGAAGACCACGACACCGGAGCCGACGACGACCACCCCGCCGCCCACCAGCACGGCACCGAGCACGACGAAGCCGACGACCACCGCGCCCACCGCCACCACCAGCCGTCCGCGCATCCCGACTCTCGACATACCATTCCCGGAGATTCCCGGTGCCCGAGGGCCTTCGGCCACCCGCAGCGGATCCGCCACTTCTTCGCAAGGACTGCCATGACGACCCCGAAGAATCTCTCGTCTCGCTACGAGCTGGGCGAGATCATCGGGTTCGGTGGTATGTCCGAGGTGCACAAGGCTCGCGACATCCGGCTGAGCCGGGACGTGGCGATCAAGGTCCTGCGGGCGGACCTGGCCCGTGACCCCACGTTCTACCTGCGGTTCAAGCGCGAAGCGCAGAACGCGGCCGCGCTCAATCATCCGGCCATCGTCGCGGTCTACGACACGGGCGAGGCGGAGGTGGACGGCGGCCCGCTGCCGTACATCGTGATGGAGTACGTCGACGGCGACACGCTGCGCGACATCGTGCGCGGCAAGGGACCGCTGCCGCCGCGCCGCGCGATGGAGATCATCGCGGATGTCTGCGCGGCCTTGGACTTCAGCCACAAGGCCGGGATCGTGCACCGCGACATGAAGCCCGCGAACATCATGATCAACCGGTCGGGCGCGGTGAAGGTGATGGACTTCGGCATCGCGCGCGCACTCGCCGACAACTCCAACCCCATGACCCAGACCGCGGCGGTGATCGGCACCGCGCAGTACCTCTCCCCGGAGCAGGCGCGCGGCGAAACGGTGGACGCGCGCTCGGACGTCTACTCCGTCGGTTGTGTGTTGTTCGAGATCCTCACCGCGGAGCCGCCTTTCACGGGTGATTCCCCGGTCGCCGTCGCCTACCAGCACGTCCGGGAAGACCCGCGACTGCCCTCGCACGTGTATTCCGGGGTGCCGCGCGAACTGGACTCGGTCGTGCTCAAGGCGATGAGCAAGAATCCGGCCAACCGATACCAGACCGCCGCCGAGATGCGCGCCGACCTGATCCGGGTGCTCGGCGGCCAGAAGCCCAGCGCCCCGATGGTGATGACGGACGAGGACCGCACCACCATGATGAGCGCGGACGAGCCCCCGCCGCGTAACTACCGTACGGTCGAGCGCCACGACGACACCGCGGAGCAGGATCCGGCCGAGCCGAACGGACGGCGCCGGACCGCCTACATCGCGATCGGCGCCGTCGCGGCCGTCGCGGTGGCTTTCGCGCTGTTCTGGGTGCTGCTCGGGCCGGGAAGCCGACCGGACCAGGTGGCCATTCCCGACCTGTCCAACAAGTCCTCGCAGCAAGCGCAGGACGCGCTGCAGAAGCTCGGCTTCACGGTGGCGATTCAGCAGAAGCCCGACAGCAAGGTCGCCACGGGGAACGTGATCGCGACCCAGCCCCTCGGCGGCTCGCGGATCGACGAGGGCAGCACGGTCACGGTCCAGGTGTCCTCGGGTCCCGCGCAGGTCCAGGTGCCGAAGTTGACCGGTCTGTCCCAGGAGCAGGCCGAGCAGGTCTTGAACTCCAAGGGCCTGCGGATCAATCCGAACGTCGAGCGCAAACCGTCGAGCACCGCCGAGAAGGACCAAGTGATCGAGCAGAACCCGTCGCCGGGTTCGAAGGTCGACGTCGACTGGGAGATCGTCGTCACCGTCGGCACCGGCCCGGAGGCGGTCCGCGTTCCCTACGTCGTCGGGCAGAGCATCGACGTGGCCCAGCCGAATATCGAGGGCAACGGCTTCAAGGTCGTCGTCCAGGAGGTGCAGTCCTCGAAGCCCAAGGGCGAGGTGGTCGCCTCCAGCCCGGCAGGCGGCAGTAGCGCCGAGAAGGGTTCCACGGTCACCGTCCAGGTGTCCGCGGGTGACCTGAAGATGCCGTCCCTGGTCGGTCTCACCGTCTCGCAGGCGGTGGAGAAGCTGCGCGCAGAAGGCTGGACCGGCAGCACCAGCCAGATCAGCCAATCCCCGCAGGGCACCTTCGACGCGGGCAATGTCGGCCGCATCCTCAGCCAGCAACCGTCGGCGGGCAGTTCGATCCAGAAGAACAGCGCCATCCTGGTCGGCGTGGGGGTACTCGGCCCGCCGTGATCGGCGCCGCCGGTATCCAGAAAACGAGACCAACCGGTGTGAATTGCGGGAGAATGATGCTGCTTCATCCCAATCAGCGCAGCTGAGCACGAGGAGGTAGCTCATGACCACTGCCAGGGACATCATGAAACCGGGCGTCCAGTGGATTTCGAAGGACACGACGATCGAGCAGGCCGCACGAACCATGGCCGAACTCAACGTCGGGTCCCTGATCGTCTCGGACCAGAACGAGCGGATGTGCGGCATCGTCACCGACCGCGACATCGTGGTGAAGTGCATCGCCCAGGGCAAGAACCCGTCGGATTGCCGGGTGGATGAACTGTGTGAATCGACACCGCGGTGGGTCGACGCCAACGCCGACATCACCGAAGTGCTCGATGAGATGGAAAGCAACCGGGTCAAGCGCATGCCGGTCATCGAGGACAAGCGGTTGGTCGGCATGATCAGCGAGGCGGACCTGGCCCGGCATCTGGACGACAACCAGCTCGGCGAGTTCGTCACCGCCGTCTACGGGCGTCCCTAGGTTCCGGACCGGCGCGGAGGAACGTACCCGACAACGCCTTCCGTGTCCGCACAAGGTACTTCGGCACCGTGCGGCCGGCTCCCGCTCGGCGATGAGTTCAGGGATCCCGCACCGGCCGGTGCCGGCAGCCGGGGCGAGGTGCCAAGGTGAGTTCGGGCCGCGGACGGCCGATGGCCGTCCGCGGTTCACTCGTCCGCGACACCGCGCTACGCGATCAGGCTGAAAGCCTCGCGGTTGCGACGTCACGGCAAGGCTGCGCCGAGCT
Organism: Nocardia sp. NPDC005745; assembly: GCF_040630775.1. Lineage (NCBI taxonomy): Bacteria > Bacillati > Actinomycetota > Actinomycetes > Mycobacteriales > Nocardiaceae > Nocardia > Nocardia sp. NPDC005745. The sequence continues at coordinate 25,205 of NZ_JBEXYF010000027.1, read as the reverse complement.
GTCTCCGCGGGCCTCGACGGTGCGCGGGATCATCGACGTGGCACCGACGACGTCAGATCGTCTCGGCCTTCGGTAGATAACGCAACACCGCGACGTCCCCGACTTGCGTCACATCGGTAAGGCGCATCCGGCGATGAGGCGCGCCCGGAAAGTCGGCCGGGTCGAGAAAGCGCGGCGCCGCGCTGTCTCCTACCAGGATCGGGGCGATCGCTAGATGCAGTTCGTCGGCCAGATCGGCGGCGAGGAACGCGGTGTGGATGCGGGTGCCGCCCTCCACCATGAGCCGCTCGACACCCCGTCGGCCCAGATCGTCCAGCAGTGCACCGAAATCGAGCTCGGTACCGAGATCCACGACCTCGGCCAATCCGGCGAGGCGGGCGGTGAGTTCCGGCGCGGTCGCCGCGGTGGAGTACACGAGCTTGTCGCCGCCGTAGTGCCAGAACCGCAGCTCCGGAGCCAAGTCGCCGCTCGCCGATACGGTCACCTTCAGCGGGAATTCCGGTTTGCCCGCCGCGACGCGCGCGGCCCTGCGTTCGGCGCTGTCGACCAGCAGCCGCGGGTTGTCGCTGCGCAGTGTCTGCGCGCCGACCAGGATGGCGTCGGAGTCCGCGCGGACCTGGTCCACCCGGTCGAAGTCCGCCGCGTCGGACAAGCGCAGCCGCTGCGGGCTCGCGTCGTCGATGTACCCGTCGATGCTCGTCGCGACCGACAGCAGCACATGCGGACGGGTCACTGCAGCACCAGCGCGGCGACCTCCGCCTCCAGCGTCTGCACCAAACCCTCGGCGGGGCGCTCCCCGCACACACCGAGCCAGTTGGCCAGCATCCGGTGCCCACCCTGGGTGAGCACCGATTCCGGGTGGAACTGCACGCCGTGGATGGGCAAGGTGCGATGACGCATGGCCATCACGATTCCGCTCTCGGTGCGTCCGAGCACCTCGATCTCCTCGGGCAAAGTGTCTTCGACGACGGTGAGCGAGTGGTATCGCGTGGCGGTGAACGGGTCGGGCAGACCGGCCAGCACACCCGCGCCGATGTGGAAGACCTCGCTCGTCTTCCCGTGCAGCAGTTCCGGGGCCCTGGTTACGGTGGCGCCGAACGCCTCGCCGATCGCCTGGTGGCCGAGGCACACGCCGAGCAGCGGAACACTCTGCTCCGCGCAGGCGCGCACCAGCGGGATGCTGGCGCCCGCACGGTCCGGGGTGCCGGGGCCGGGACTGATCAAAATGCCGTCGAAATCGCCTACGACCGCGCCGACGTCGGCCAGATTCGGATCGTCGTTGCGCCAGACGACAGCGTCCACACCGAGTTGCCCGAGGTACTGCACCAGGTTGAAGACGAAGCTGTCGTAATTGTCGACGACCAGAACACGCATGACATCGAGATTACGTCCCCGCCCGGCACCGCGTCGCATCCATTACCTGTTGGGATAGCCTAGAGACCACGACCTGCAGCCGAATACGAGGACGTCATGCCCAAGTCGAAGGTCCGTAAGAAGACCGACTATACGATCAACCCCGCCAGCCGGACGCCGGTGAAGGTGAAGGCGGGGCCGTCTCCGGTCTGGTATGTCGCCATCATGCTCGGGTTCATGCTCGCCGGGCTGGTGTGGCTGCTCGTCTACTACCTGGCGGCCGAGCAGATCAGCTGGATGAACGACCTCAACGCCTGGAATTTCCTGATCGGCTTCGGCCTGATGGTGGTCGGGCTGATCATGACGATGCGCTGGCGCTGAGCACAACGCCGACCCGGATTACAGACGTGTCATTCATGCACACCTGTGGATGAGCCTGTGGACAACTCGAGGAGCGATTGGGGAGTGCTGTGAGTCCTGAGCTCCCGGTCCCCGGCCCGCGGGACCGCGAAGAGCCGCGCCTGGCCTGGACCACGCCGACACCCGCGCTCGTCGCGGTCACCGTGGGCGGCGTCGCGCTGGCCGTCGCCGCGGTGGTCACCTCCGAAGCGGCCAGCCGCCTGCTCGTGGGACTCGCCGCCGTCGGACTGCTCGCCCTTGCCGGGCTCGGGTTCCGGCAACGCCCGCGGCTGTCGGTGACAACCGGCGCGCAACCGCGCATGGTCGTCCGCACGCTGACGGGGGCGGACGAATACGCCCCTGAGCAGATCATTCGCGCCCGTGTGGTGAGCTACCGACGCCTCGGGCGCAAGATGCCGATGTTGGAACTCGACGTTCAGCACGACGGCACCGAGCGGCTCCTGATCTTCGGCCGCTGGGATCTGGGCGCCAACCCTGAACTCGTCTACGAAGACCTGGTAGGAGCACTGCGGCTCACCGAGGACAAGACTCGCTGACGTGCGTTCGCCCCACGCGGACGCGAATGTTTCACGTGAAGCGAATCGGCGTGTCACGCAGTGGAAGTGATCGCACTCACCGCCACGGTCGCCAGCGCCGCGACGGCGACGAGCGCCACCGCTGCCCAGCCGACCAACCGTGCCGCTTGCGGAGTTTTCACTCGCAGCCACGCGGGCAGGAACAGGATGCCGAGGGTCGCGAGCGTGCCCGCGGCCAGACCGCCGAGATGGCCCCAGAGTGAGATGCCGGGCAGCGACAAACTGATGAAGACGTTGATGCCGATGATGATGAGCATCTGATTCGGGTTCTGCCGCAACCGGAGCAGGATGATCGTGATCGCACCGAACAAGCCGTACACCGCGCCGGACGCGCCCGCCGTCATGCTGTTCTGCGAGAACAGCATGACCCCGGCGGACCCGCCGAGCAGCGAAACCGAGTACACCGCGAGATAGCGCAATCGTCCCAGCACCAGCTCAGCATCGCGGCCCACCACGTACAGGGCGAACATGTTGAGCGCCAGGTGGATCGGGCCGTAGTGCAGGAACCCGGAACCGAGCACCCGCCACCATTCGCCGTCCGCGACGGCCGGTGCCCACAGCACCCAGTCCAGGAACAGCGCGGAGCCCAGTTGGTTGTCCATCAGGTTCTTCGACTGGGCCGCGGTGATCGCGTAGATCACCACGTTGATCGCGATCAGCGCATAGGTCACATAGGGTGCGGACGTGCGGGCCGCTGCCGCGCCCGAGACCGTCCGCACCGGAGCGACGCCGCGCTGATCCGTGCGCAGACAGTCGACACAGTGTTGGCCGACCGCTGCGGGACGCAGACATTCGGCACAGGACGGCCGCCCGCACCGCGTGCAGGCCAGGCCGGTCGGGCGATTCGGATGGCGGACGCACGTGGGTGCGGGCGGCTGGGGATTCATAGTCTCATTCGATCGTGATCTTGGTGATGACGACGGGTTCCAGCGGCCGGTCGTTGCGATCGGTCCCGGTGGTCGCGATCGAGTCGACGACCTTCCGGGAATCCGGATCCACCACTTCACCGAAGATCGTGTGCTTGCGGTTGAGATGCGGCTGCGGGCGAACGGTGATGAAGAACTGTGAGCCGTTGGTGCCCGGCCCCGCGTTGGCCATCGCCAGCAAGTAGCCCCGGTCGAACCGCAGCTCAGGGTGGAACTCGTCGCCGAACTCATAACCCGGGCCGCCGCGACCGGTACCGGTGGGATCGCCACCCTGGATCATGAATCCGGCCATCACGCGATGGAACAGAGCGCCGTCATAGAACGGGCCCGTGTTGCCCCCGCTGGCGTTCGCGGTGGTGTACGGCGCCGAACCATCGGCGAGACCTAGGAAATTGCGCACCGTCTTGGGCGCGTGGTTACCGAAGAGCGCGAGCTTGATATCGCCGTGATTCGTGTGCAGCGTTGCCACGGATGTCTGATTCGGTGAGGTCACGACGCCCATCGTGCCACGGTCGGCGATCCAGCCGCGGAACTGGGCCGGACCGTGCTGTGAGCTGGGCCTCCTGCACGAATCGGCGGGCTGTGCCTAGAGTGGTGCAATGACCTCGGGGCGCTTGCATGTCTCTTCGCGTTCACGTAACCGGCTCCTCCTCGCGGCGGCAGTCGCGCTGGCGGGCGGCGTGGCCTATCTGGTCCGTAGCCGGCGGCCGCAGCAGCCGGAACCCGCCCCCGCTCCCCCGCGCATCGGGTACTCCCGTAACGGCTCCGCGCCGGCACCCTTGGCGGAAGCCGGCGCGGAACACGATCGCTGATTCGGGAATCGCCGGTCAGCGACTGACCGTCTTCTTGTACTGACGCAGAGCCAGCGGCACGAACACCACCATGATCACCACCACCCACATCAGGGAGGTGATCACCGGGTGCCGCAGCGGCCAGGAGTCCGACGTCGGTGCGATCGGGCTGGTGTTGCCGAACAGGTCGCGCGTCGCCTGGGTCAGCGCGGATACCGGGTTCCATTCCGCGATCACCCGCAGGGCGGTGGGCAACTTGTCGCTGGGGACGAACGTGTTGGCGATGAACGTGAGCGGGAAGATCACCATGAAGCTGGCGTTGTTGAACACCTCCGGCGCCCGCACCAAAAGGCCCACCACGGCCATGATCCAGGACACCGCGTAGGCGAACAGCAGCAGCAGGATGTAGGCCAGCACCGCGTCCAGGAACGAACCGCGAATCCGCCAGCCGACGACCAGACCGGTCAGCGACATCACCGTCAGGCTGACCACGTTGATCACCACATCGCTGATCGTGCGGCCGACCAGCACCGCCGACGAAGCCATCGGCAGCGAGCGGAATCGGTCGATGATGCCCTTCTGCATGTCCTCGGCCAGTCCCGCACCCGTGAAGGTCGCGCCGAACACCACCGTCTGCGCGAAGATGCCCGCGATGAGGAACTCGCGGTATCCGCCGGACAGACCGGGCACATCGATGGCCGCGCCGAAGACGTAGGCGAACAGCAGCACGAACATGATCGGCGAGAGTGTGGAGAAGATCAGGACGTCGGGTACCCGCTTGATCTTTATGACATTGCGTTTCGCGATCGTCACACTGTCGCTGACCACGATGGACAGTCGCTCGCCCAGCGAGGGCCGTGTCAGGGCCGGGGCCGTCGCGGTCATCGGATCGTTCCTTCCGTAGCTTCCAGCTTGTCGTTCGCCGCGTCGCCGCCGGCGCTCGTCTCCGCTTCGTGGCCGGTGAGGGTGAGGAAGACGTCGTCCAGGGACGGACGGCGCAGCCCGACATCGTGGATCTGTACGTTGTGCTCGGCCAGCCGCCCGACCGCCTCCACCAGAGCCTGCGATCCGTCGGCGACCGGGACGGTGATCCTGCGCAACCCCGGTTCGAGGTGGATCTCGCCGTCGGCCAGGCTTTTCAGTGCGGTCTCGGCCGTCGCGAGATTGTCGACGCGGTCGACGGTCAGCTCGATCCGGTCGCCGCCGACCATGGTCTTGAGTTCGTCCGCGGTGCCCTTCGCGATCACCTTGCCGTGGTCGATCACCGCGATCGAATCGGCGAGCCGATCCGCCTCTTCCATGTACTGCGTGGTGAGCAGCAACGTGGTCCCGCCCGCGACCAATTCCTCGATGACGTCCCAAAGATCCAGACGGGCGCGGGGATCCAGCCCGGTGGTCGGCTCGTCCAGAAACAGGACGGGCGGATTCGCGACCAGCGCGCCCGCCAGGTCGAGACGACGGCGCATACCGCCGGAGTAGCCCTTGACCGGCCGGTCCGCTGCGTCGGTGAGCCGGAATCGCTCGAGCAATTCGCGCGCTCGTTCCTTACTTCGCTGTACGCCCATGTGATAAAGACGTCCCACCATTTCCAAATTCTCGAAACCGGTGAGGTATTCGTCGACCGCGGCGTATTGCCCCGACGCCCCGATGCGGGAACGCAGCGCCTGCGGCTCGCGCAGCACATCGATTCCCGCGACCGTGGCGCGTCCGGCATCCGGCACGAGCAGGGTGGTGAACACCCGGACAGTGGTGGTCTTACCTGCGCCGTTGGGTCCGAGCAGTGCGGTGACGGTCCCTTCTGGGACGCTGAGGTCGAGGCCGTCGAGGGCCACCAGTTGGCCGTATCGTTTGACCAGACCCTCGGCGACTATTGCGTCGGGCATGATTCTCCTGGGGTTGATGAGTTCGATGTGATGCAGTGCGACGCCAGGCGCCCAACGACTCGCTGGATCGGGTGACCGGCCGATACCCGAGTCAGTATTGTCCCGCCCGCCGACAATTTCATCCGATTTGTTCCGGGTGGGCGGCCCCGCGAACTACCCGGGAACGGAAGAAGGCCGCATTCCGATCCAGTCGGTGCTCGGGGGTACCGGATCGGAATGCGACCGGTTCGATGGTCCCGCGTGCCCCGGCATCGGAGCGCGCGTAGCGGACTACCCGAATCGAGGAAGACCCGTACTCGAATGGGGGAAGTACGAGCGCTAGCCGTCGCGACGAGCGGGTGCGCTCGGCGGGAACCATCGAGTCGATGAACACGAACACATGTTCGCATCGGGGTACGACAAGTTCGGGCGTCACGCACGCCGAGCGGCGCCACACCCGGCGTGATCGACACGCCGGAGTTTCCCTCGATTTCGTGGCGCGGCGACTGGTCGGCATGTTCCGTGCCGCTCGGTGCCGTAGCAGGTCACATCCGCGAAAACACTCGGAAGAGGTTGCTCGCCAATAGTTTTGGCAAACTATAGGACAACAGTCCGGAGCGAGGGGGTCGGCCGGTCGCGCGGCAAGGGCCGTCCGAGGTCGTCCAGAAGGTGAGCCAACCCGAAAAAACTTGGAACGCGGCCGTCCCCCCGCACACACAATCGCACATCATCGAGTAGCATCGTTCACGTCGGCCCCTCCCCCCCCGGGCCGACCCTACGCGGGCCTCGGCTAACTCCCCCCCTTCGCCGAGGCCCGCTCCCCATTTCAGGCCAGGTCGAGCACTATTCCGACTGGTCGTCCGGTTCTATCGCCCGCCACGCGGCGGTGAGCCGTTGCCCGCGCACCCGCCCTGCGGTGGCCAGCAGCGGCCTGTCGCGCTCCCACCGCTGTCGCGTCACCGGGTCCGCGGACTGCCACAGCGGCTCGAGTTCGGCAAGCAGCGAACCGAACAATTCGAAGACGCCGCCGAGAGCGATGTGCACGCCCGCGGAACTCGGCGCGGCGATGTCCAGGCCGCGCACCGCGGCAACCGCGGTCAGCAACTGTTGCCGACTCGCCCGCGGCCAGTCCGACGCCCGGGCCACCCGTACCAGCCAGCCCAGCGTGGCAGCCAGCACGTGGATGTCCTCGATAGTCCGGAACGGCTTGAGGTAGTCCAGATATCCGTCGCCGGGCAGCACCAGCGCGGGCGCGCCGGTCAGCACGACCGTGGCGTGCGGAACCTCGGGCGCGAACGGGAGCGCTGGACGATCGGCTGGACACACGCCGGCTTCGCCCGCCTCGACTACGCAGGCGCGCAACCGATTCCGTCCGTCGGGCGCCGCGCCGACACTGGCGATCACCACCAACTGTCGTGCGAACGAGCCCATGGTCGCGAACGACTTCGTACCGTCGACCAGCCAGGCCCCGTCCCGTTCGGTGAGCGTGGTGTGGATCGCGGCGGGGTGGCCGCCCCCCTCCTCGGTCGCGCACATCGCGACCAGCTCGTCGTCCGGCAGGTCCGGAATAAGCGTCCGCAACGCCTCCTGATAGCCGGACAGGAAGGCGAACCCGAGCCGGTCGGCGCCGAAGCCCCCCGCGATCGCGATCTCCACCGGCTGGTCGAATCGATTCGCGGCCACGCGATGTCGCGTCCACGCGGCGGCGACATCGTCCAGCGGCGCGGTCGCCACCGGCTCGGTCAGCAGGAAGTCGAACAGAGTATCCACCTCAGCACGGTAACCGAGCAGCGATTCCCCCGGGCCATACCGAGCCCGACCCCGGCCGGCGGCGTCCGGACGCTCGATGCCGGTTGCGCAGGGTGACCGCGCGGGAACTCCTCGCCGCCGCGGGACAGTGGCGATCTCTCGGCGCTGCGTCGGCGAATCCGATGAACTGCCTGCTTCACTGGGGTGTCGCGTCGTACCGGAAGGAGTTCGACCTGTGCCGGAACTGGAGGAAAGTCGGAGAAAAGCACTATTCGACTCCGAGGCCAGACTGTCCTGGGTACTGGCCGCACTCGCCGGGCTGATCGGCGCTGCGGCATTCACGCATACGGCCGGTTATTTCGTCACGTTCATGACGGGCAATACCGAACGGGCTGTCCTCGGGTACTTCCACGACGAGCCGGACATGGCGTTGGCGGCCACCGGGTTGCTGCTGTCATTTCTCGCCGGTGTGGTCGTGGCCTCGTGGTGCCGCAGGCGTTACTGGTCGGGGCACCCGCATGGAGCCACTCTGCTCACCACCGTGTGCCTGGCGCTCGCATCCGTCATCGACATTCTGGAGTATCGGAGGGGAATCGAGCCGATCGGGCTGCTGCCGATCATGCTCGTCGCTTTCGGCGTCGGGGCGCTCAACACATCGTTCGTGCAGAACGGTGAGGTATCGGTGCCGCTCAGTTACGTCACCGGGACACTGGTCAAGATGGGGCAGGGTATCGAACGTCATCTCAGCGGCGGCGACTACGCCGACTGGCTCGGATACTTCCTGCTCTACACCGGTTTCGTGCTCGGCGCGCTGCTCGGCGGACTGCTGAGTCTGGTGGTGGCGGGCTGGGCCATGCTGATCACCGCGACCGTGGTGTGCCTGTTGGTCACCGGATTCACCTACCTGCACCTGGACCGGCACGGTCCCCTCACGGACTGAGGTCGCCGGGCATCTGTCGGTGCTCGTCGCGGCGGTCTCCGCCGGACCGGGAACTGCCGGTGTGGATTCACCAGAGGAAGTCAGAATCGGCGGGCGCCGGACACCGGCATCGAGGAGAGCGGGGAAGTGGTCACCCCGATGCCGTAGGTCGATGCGTGGATGACTTTGCCGTCCCCCGCGTAGAGGGCGGAGTGGCTTCCGCCGTAGAACGACACCACGTCGCCTGGCTGCAGATCGTCGAGCGGCACCGGCGTTCCGGTGGCGAGCTGGTCGTAACTGGTGCGCGGCAACTCCACGCCGGCCTGCTCGTACGACCACTGCACCAAACCGGAGCAATCGAAGGAATCGGGGCCGACCGCGCCATAGCTGTAATCGGAACCGAGTTTGGTTCGTGCCGCGTCGACTGCCATCTCTCCGGCACTCTTCTGCGGTATCACCGCCGCGGGCGGGGTGGGTGCCCTCGGCATGATGTCCGGGAACTCGGCGAGGAACGGGAGTTCGATCTCCGGGAGTGCGCCGAGGAGCGGAATCTCGATCGCCGGAATGATCGTCGGCACCGGCAGTTCGATCGCAGGGACGACGACGGAGACCGGGGACTCGACCGCCGGGCCGAGCGTGGCCGGTGCGATTTCGATGTGCGAGATGGGAGTAGCGGCGGCGGCCTCGATCTCCGGGATTCCAGCCGTTACAGGAGCTTCCGTGACCGGAAGGATAGCGTTGTTCCGAAACAACTTTTCCGGTGCGTCGGGAAGCGGTATTTCGTCGGAAACCTCGAATGTTCCTACGCCCGGGATGGTCAGCGGCTGAGCCGATGCCTCCGCGGCGTTGAACAACATGCCCAGCAGGGCGGCCGCTCCCGCGGTGAGTGCCCAGAAGACGGCACGCCGCAGGTAGCGGATATATCGGACGTCGGTCGATGATGCCATGATGCGGTCCTCCGATGCTCATATCGCTTGCCTTCGGTGGGCCGTACGACGCCGTGGTTCCCGGCGCGTGGGACGTCACCAAAGACTTCGAATTGATTCGAAAACCATCACGGTGATTCGTCAGTCCAGGGGATCCGATCCGAGCGTTCACCTTTCGGCATATATCGCACCTTGTAAAGCACGACGCGCCTTTGATTTCGTAACGAAATAATAACTCGTTTCGCCGTGTGGTTCTGCGATATGAATTCCACGACACCGAAATGTATTCACCCGGAGACACTGCGCCCCGCCCGGAAACGGTTCCGCTGCGGGGCGCGTCGTCCATTCGTAATTCACGCGGTGATCTGTTCCTCGATCTGTCTGGCGATCGTGCGGAGCCTCGCCGCGAACTCGCGGGCCGCGCGCGGGTCGTCGTTGGACCCTCTGACGACGCGCTTGGTCAGCGCGGCGAGCCGGGATTCCATGGCGGTGAAGATGTCGGCCGCACGGTCGTTCTCGCCGCCCGCCAGTTCACCGCGCAGCCACGCCTGAAGACGCTCGATCACCACGTCTTCGTCATAGCGTTCCGGCAGGAGCGCCACCGCTTGCCGGAGCTTTCCCGCGGTGACCTTCACGTCGGCGCCCGCCGCCACGGTGGTGTACACGGTGACCGCGGCGTCTTCGCCGTATTCGGCCGCCACCGGCAGCAGTTCACGCACCTGCCCCTCGTTGATCGCGGGCGCGATCGGATGCAGCCGCGCGGCCAGCGGCCAAGCGCGAATGAGCTTGTGGGCGTAGGAACGCTGCATGTCCCACCGCTGTTCCACGTACTCGTCGAACGTCTCGTGGCTGTCCCGGTACAGTCGGCCGTCGCGCACGATCTGCAGAGCGCGCCCGGCCGCCCAGAACGCGATGCGCAGCGTGTCGATCGATGACTCGCACACCGTCAACTGCGCGCGCTCGCGGTCGCTCAGCGGGCCGTTACCCGCGTCGGGCACCGGCATGGTCAAGACATTCGGGCTCACGGCCGGCTTCGGCCGCCGCCATTCGGCATCACGCAGCGGTGAGACGGGCGGGGTGTGCTCCGCGGTGTCGGACAGCGGATTGGCGCCGCCGATCGAACCCTTCCTGCGTTGTGGAGGCATCAGGCCGGCACCTCCAATAGTGCCCGGTACGCGTTCACCAGCTCGTCGCCCACCTGCCGGTATTCGCCGAGATCCTCGATCGGGTTCTCCGCGCCCTCCCCGACCTCCCCGTCGGCCGCTTCTCGATACCATTTCCACGCGCTCAAATAGGAACCGAAGACGTCGTAGCCCGCGCTCTCCAGGTATCCCCGCTGCGCACGGTATTCGGTCGAGGCATTCACACCTTTCTTCATGATCACCGGCACTTTTGTCATCAGCACCCGCACCCGTATTTCCCGGTTGCTGTCGGCCGCTGCTTCCTCGGCGGCTTTGAAGGTGCTCGGGACTCGTTTCACCTCGGACGGGCTGACACTCGTCAGCAGCAACAGTTCATCGCTCTCGGGAATCGCGGCCTTGAAGATCTCGGCCGACTCACCCCCGGCATCCACGATGATGACGTCGAAATCCGCGGCGTTGTCGGTGATGCAGTCGTTGACGTGCCGTGAGGGGAAAGCGACCAGGTCGAACGGCACCTCGATGCCCCCTTTGACCAGGCGCCGGTACCAGGAGTACCCGGTTTGGCTGAGCGGGTCGGCATCGATCACCAGCACCCGACGTTCGTGAACCGAAGCGAAGTAGCTCGCCAAGAAGAACGCTGATGTCGTTTTACCGACACCGCCCTTGAGATTCCCCAGCGTGATAACCAGAGGTTCGGGCAATTCGAGTGGCGCAACAGAATTCGTCATAGACGGTCCTCCGAGGGTGAGGAGTGCATTACTGTGCGGGGCCAGTCTGGCACAGAACCGGCGAATACCGTCCGATTGCGCCCTGTTGTTGCGGCTGTGCCGCCACTGCTCTGTGTCCAATTGGACACAAAAACCGTCGTTGGATCGGCCGACGAATCCATCGTGCCGCCGAAGTGAGGACCGGCAGGAAAACCGTCTTACGCCGTCGCGCCTTCCGCGTCACGATGACACCACCGTACCCAGCAGAACTTCCCCATGTTGGGAATATTCGAGGTTAGCCCGGACTGTGCCGGACCGATGATTACCGCGAAGACTCTCGCGGTTCGATGAGGGACCGTGTCGAGAAGGGCAGTTTGTGATGGAGCCGCAACCGGTGACGATCCGGCGTGACGACTGGCTATTGTTACTCGATCGCGGGTGGAAGCGGGCCAGCCCCTGGTCCGAACCGCCCACAGAAGCCGTCATCGGCGGCTGGATGATGGACGAGGACGGCAAAGCCGGTCCCTTTCAACCGAATCCGGCATATCTCCCCGGTGACGAAGCGACACCGACCGACCCCACGGATGCGCTGCTGCGCTCGATCGCCGCGGGCAATCCGGTCGGCGAGGAACTGCTGGCTCTGATCCGCAACTCGGTGGTCGAGATAGTGTGCGATGAACAGGACAAACCGATTGTGGACACCGCGCCGGACGGTGTTCGGTGTGTGCTCGTAGCCACCGCGGAAGCACAGAAGGTGGACGTGGGGCCCAACCGCTGGTGGCCGGTACTCGGGAGCGAACTTCCCTCGGTGGTTCCCTCGGGACTCGATATCCTGCTCAATCCCGGAGGGCCGGCCCCATTCCGTCTCGCGACGGAGGTATTGCGGAACGCCGGCAGAAATCAGTGAGCGCGCCCCGTGTTACCCGTATTCGCCCGGATGGTCGGGCGTCTGGATACAGCTGTCGGGAACGCGGCACGAGCGGTGGCAGGCCGCCTCACAACCACCGGCGCTCATCTGCGGGGGACGGCTGTGCGCCTCGAACACGCCGATGCGGAAGGCGCACTTCCCTTCCGGCATTCGGACACACAACCTGTGGCCCGGCGCATGGTCGGTGAGGATCTTCGTTCAGGACAGTTCGTCCGCTTCCAGGCCGACGACGTCATCACCGTTCCCCTGACCGATTCGCGGGGAAACGTCATAGGCGTTTCCTTTCCTTCGAGAAGGGGCGATGTCGGGAGCAAGAAGCTATGGGCGCGTGCGAAATTCAGGTCCAGCGATCACGTGCACTATGCCTTCTGGAAGGAGGATCCGGAGGCGAAGAAGCCCACGTGGGTCTTCGGCCGCCGGCGCGCGGCGCCGTGGGCGGACACCGACCCCGTCTACGCCCATGCGCACGCCGACGCCCGCACGTTCCATGTCTCGATCAAGACGGGGCGTTGGGGATCGAAACCGGTGCAGATCGATGGAGCGACATACGCGGAGTTGCTGGCCGCCAACAAACATCTGGCGCAAGCGCTGGACACGAGAGCGGGGCCGTTGGTCCTGCTGTCTTGCAGCCCGGCTCGACCCGGCGGTTCCGCAGCGGCATCGATGTCCGGACACCTGCACAGCCGGACGAACATCGATCGTGACGTGTACGCCGCGAAAGGTGACGTGATGACCCAGACATGGCGCTCTCGCGAGGAGGTCTCCAGTGTCGGCGTCGAGGTGGATTCTTCGGTCGGAGATGCAGCCGACTCCCTGTGGGAAGTTCATCGGGCCCCTCGCGACACCCCCGCGGGGTCCGACGACCAACTCCCGCCTCCGACCGTGCGGAACGAGCTTTGAACTGCGTGTTCGTGGAGCCTAGGGGAATCGAACCCCTAACCCCTGCCTTGCAAAGGCAGTGCTCTGCCAATTGAGCTAAGGCCCCTGGGGTTCAGCGGCTGGTCACCTCGTGCCACATGTCCGCGTCGCTGCGCCGGCGCAGCTTGGAGATGCCGAAGAGAACCAGAAGCGCGACACCGGCGGTGAGGAGAAGTTTCATGGTTTCCACCCTACTGCGCTGCCGGAAGCGGGCCCAGGAGTGCTCGAGCCGTCGGCGCGATCCTCGCGAGCGCGCGAACCGAATCGGGGCATGGCTGCGCAGAGTCCCGGCAGGTCCCGGGCGGAGCGCTGCACGGCGCCGTCCGGACGGACGAGAACCGCACGAGCACCTGCCCGCCGCAGCCACCTCCGCAGATCGGTCCCCGGGGCTGCTATCACCAGCACCCCCCCGCGTTCGCCGACCAGTGCGCGGTCCGCCGAGGTCGGCTGAACCGCGGTGACGATCGCGTACCGGCCCCCGATGACGTCGTCGTAGCGACGACCGTCCTCTAGGACCGCGTTGGGCACCAGATGGCCCGACCGGCCGCCACCCAGGCGAGGACGCGCGACCAGCCCGGACCGGCGTAGCGGCGGGGTCTCGCCGCTGGTCACCAGCGCGTGGAAACCGGGTAGTCGACGCAAGCGCGGGGCCAGGAGACGGCGCAGCAGGTTGCCGAGTTCACCGCCCTCGGTCATCGCCATGCCGGTGATCTTCGCCAGCCGAATCATGTTTCGCGCGTGTGGTTTTCGTTCGATCTGGTAAGAGTTCAGCACCTGTTCGGGAAGGTCTCCGGCGAGCACGCCCGCGAGCTTCCAGGTAAGGTTGGCCGCGTCCCGCAGGCCCGCGCCCATGCCCTGGCCGATGAACGGTGGGGTGAGATGGGCGGCGTCGCCCAGCAGGAAGACCCGGCCCGCCCGCCAGCGGTCGGCGAGCTGCGCGCGGAAGGTGTACTCGGCTACCCGGAGCAACTGGACTTCCTCCACCGGAATATCGCCGGTCCAGGGGCGGATCAGCTCGTGAACCCGGCCGATGTCCTCGTAGTCGGCCGCTGCCTCACCGGGACGCAGGCGGAACTCCCATCGATACCGTGTCGTTCCGATGCGCATGTAGGTCGCGGCGCGGAAGGGATCGCAGACCTGATGCACGCCTTCCCACGCCCCGAGGTCGGCCGTGGTGGCCACGTCGACGACCAGCCACCGTTGCTCGAAGTTCAGCTCACGCATCTCGGCGCCGATCGACGCGCGAACCAGGCTGTTCGCCCCGTCGCAACCCAGGACGTACCGCGCATGGACCGACTCCGCCGCGCCGGTGGTCCGGTCGGTGAAGTCGACCCGGGCGCCGCGCATCTCCTGGGTCACCGCGGTGACTTCGGCATCACCCCGAACAGTCACTCCCTCATGGCGCTGCGCCGCGGTACGCAGAATCGCCTCCAGCTCCGGTTGGTCGAACATGTTCGCGTCCGGGTACCCGTTGCGGCCGCAGGCCGGATCGCGGCGGAATTCTGCCAGCACCCGCAGATCCCGGTCGAGCAGCCGCAGGCCGAGCGCAGGCCGGGATATGGCGTCGAATTCGTCTCCGACGCCCAACCTTCCCAGGAGCCTGCGGATTTCACCGTCCAAGTGCACCGCGCGCGGTTGCGGATAGATGCCCTCCCACCGTTCCAGGACCAGCGACTCGACACCGTATCGGGCGAGCAGTAGGGCCGCGGTGAGCCCGGTGGGTCCGGCGCCGACGATCACGACCGGAACGTTCACCGGGCGGCCCCCAGCAGCGTCACGAGATACACGACGGCGACGAGGCCGCCCACGATCGCCGGGGCGAACTCGCGGACGCCGTCGCCGATGCGCACGTGGACGACGACGGCGCCGACCAGCAACAGCACAACGCCGATCCCCGCCGCGAGGCCGAGCTGCCACCAGCCGATGCCGAGCAGGAGCCCGAGGGCGCCCGCGGCCTCCGCGAAGCCGATCCCCCGGTAGGCGGCGACGGAGTATCCGGTGTGCGTGGCCCGTTCCCGCATCGACGGTACGGCCAGTATCTTCGCCACACCGATCGCCGCGAAGAACACCGCCAGCACCGCGGCGAGCAGGACCGATGCGACGCTCATCGGAGCACCCCACGCTTCCACGCGAGCGCGTACCGACCCGGAATCACCGCGACGATGCTTTCGCTGCCGGTGTGGTCCAGCTCGACAGTGGCGCCTTTCGCGCCGTCGTCGACGGTGACCGCGATACTCCCCACTCCGGCCGGCTCGTCGAGGGCGTCGAGAAGATCCCGGCGGGTTGCGTCAGCGCGCGGCGGCCACCGCAGGTCCCCGGTCACCGGTACCTCACCGTGGTGCGCTGGCGGCCCAGATCGATGGCGCCGTCGTCGGTGGATATCGCGGCCTCGACGACGTCGCCGTCGTGCAGATACTTCGGGTTCTTGGCCTGGCTTTTGAAGAACATCTTCCACTTGACCGCGGGCGGGAGCAGCGAGCCGATGATCTCGACCGGTTTGGGCGGGGCGCTGATCGCCGTGCCGACGGGGGTTCCGGTGAGCAGCAGGTCGCCTGCGTCCATGCGCTGGAAACCGGTCAATGCCCGCAGGGTCACCAACGGCCGGTAGATCATGTCGGCGACGGTCATGTCCTGACGGAGGCCGCCGTTGACCCACAACCGCAGCCGCAGATCGGTGAACCGTTTCAGCTCGTCGTCTTCCAGCAGCATGAGCACAGGTCCCACGGGGGTGAACGTCGGATACGATTTCGCCTCGTAGAACTGGGTTTTCGGCAACTGGACGTCGCGGGCGGAGATGTCGTTGGTGACCACGAGACCGGCGATGTAGTCGGCCAGGTTGTCGCTCGTGATCTCGGATCCGACCGGCATGGCGCGACCGAACACGAGGCCGATCTCCACCTCGTAATCCAGCAGCCGCACATGCGCGGGCCGGATGACGTCGTCGTGCGGGCCGCTGATCGACCCCGAGGCCTTGCGGAAGAACGTCAGCGGCACCGTCGCCGGATCACCGCCGGAATCCCGGACGTGCGAGGCGAAGTTGGTCATCTGGGCGACCACCCGACACGGCGCCGTCACCGGTGAGACCGGCGCCAGGCTCTCGACCGGCACGACCTCGCTGCTCGTGGACGCCGCGCGGATCGCCTGCCGATCCGCCAGCAGTTGCCCGGTGGTGGTCGCCGTGGTGTCGACCTCGGCCGCGCCCGCGGGTGTGACCACCCACCAGGCGTCGGCGGTGCGAAGAACGGAAATGCTCATGAACCGGCTACTTTCAACAGGCCGCGCAGGCGACGGAGATCGAATTCGTTGTCCTCGCGCAGCGCGTCGACCATCGTGCGCAGCTCGCGGAGGGTTTCCCGGCTCGGTTTGAGGCCGAGGAAGTCTTTGCTGGCAGGCGGCCCCCACTGCGCCAGCCCGGATGCGGTGAACGGCGCCCAGCCGGGTTCCACCGTGCAGTCGAACATGTCGCCGTCACTGAAATGCTCGACGAGGAGTCCGTCCGGGTCGCGCCAGTAGTCGAAGATCTGGCTGCCCTTGATGTGCCTGCCGATCCCCCACGACCGGTAGTAACCGTGATCACGCAGGTACTCCCCGCCCGCGGCCATGGCATCCAGATCGGCGACTTGGTAAGCGGAGTGCACGTACCGGTTCGCCGGGCCGAGCACCAGTGCCAGCGTGTGATGGTCCGTGGGCGTCCGGCCGCGATCACAGCGGATGAAGCTCATCACCGGGCCGCGCTCGCGTTGCCCCGGGTAGTAGTGGAAGTCACTGACGATCAGCCCCAAGTGCCCCAGGTACCAATCGAGCGTTTCGAGATACCTGGTGGTCTGCACCACCACATGCCCCAGACGCTGAACCCGCGCGGGCACCCGGGGTGGCCGCTGCGTCCGATTGACCCGCGCCACTTCATGCCCGAAGTTGAACGTATGCGGCTGCTGGGCGGGCAGAGCGGCGAGCTCGTCGGTGTCGGCGACTACCCGCACCCGTAATCCGCTCGGATCGGTCAGCTCGACGGTCGACCCGCCCAGGGTCTCGGGCAGGGGCGCCACCGTGCGGCCTGTGGCCTCGGCCAGTCGGAGCAGGTCTGCGGTGTCCGCCGCACGAAAGGCCGGGCCGACGAACCGCGAGCGCACGCCTCGGCGGATCAGCACGCACGGCGCCTGCGGATCCGCGCCTCGTAAGTACAGCTCGTCCCCTGCGCGGAACGAGGTGGCGAAACCGAACGCGTGCGCGAAGACCTCGGCGCGCTCCAGGTCCGGCTTCTCGAATTCGAGCCACGCCAGATCGTGCACTTTCACGATCGGTTCGCGCGCCCGCCCCGGATGTTCGCCCGCTACCGCGCCGTTCTCGCTGTGCAATCCGGTGTGTGGGTCGTGACGGTCCATCAGCGACCACTCCCTTTCCTTGACTGACGATATCGTCACATACGACGCGATTTTCAGTCAAGGCCTTACTGAGGAATTCGTCATCATTGAACCGCAGCGCTACCATGGTTGGGCGCCGACAGGGAGAGGAGCGGGCATGACCGATCGGACCGAGGTGGAACCCAACCGCCTGGAGCGCCGTAAGGCCCGCACCCGAGCCGCCCTCGTGACGGCGGCCCAGACGTTCATCGCGACCGGGAAGCCGAACGCGCCGATCCTGGAGATCACCCAGGCCGCGGATGTCGGCATGGGGTCGTTCTACAACCACTTCCAGAGCCGGGAGGACCTGTTCCAGGCGGCGGTGGAGGAAGCGCTCGAGAAGCACGGCGCGGTACTCGACCACTTGACCGAGGGCATGGACGACCCCGCCGAAGTCTTCGCGCAGAGCTTCCGGCTGACCGGCCGTATGCACCGCAGACTGCCAACCCTGAGCAAGGTGTTGCTCAACACCGGCCTCGCGCTCACCGCCTCCGACAAGGGACTCGCACCCCGCGCTCGGCGTGATATCGAGGCCGCGGCTCGCAGCGGCCGGTTCCAGGCGCCTGACGCGGAGTTGGCCATGACGATCGTGTCCGGGGCGGCGCTGTGCCTCGGCCAACTGCTGCACGATCACCCCGAGCGCGACGACGCGGCCGCCACCGATCAGGTCACCGAGAACCTGCTGCGCATGTTCGGTATCCCCGCCGACGAGGCGCACGAGATCTGCTCGCGTCCGCTGCCGTCCCTCGACTAGGCCCCCGGAGCACCGGCAGGCGTCACCCGCTGTTGCCCCGGACGGCGCTCATGGCGAACTCCTTGTCCAGTTCGGTGCCCTCGATATCGAGATCGGGGACATAACGTCCGAACCAGCGCGGGTGGTACCACATGCGCTCGCCGATCAGGGCCATGACCGCGGGCACCAACGTCAGCCGCACGACGAAGGCATCGAGGAGCACGCCGATCGCCAGCGTGAGGGCCAGCGGCTTGACCACCGGGTTGTCGACCCAGGTGAACGCCACGAAGACGGCGAACATGATCAGCGCCGCCGCGCTCACCACCCGTGCCGAGTGCGCCACCCCGTTCTGCACCGACCCGGTCGCGTCACCCGTGCGGCTGTATTCCTCTTTGATCCGGGAGACGACGAAGATCTGGTAGTCGCTGGAAAGCCCGAAGATGATCGCCAGGATGATGATCGGCAGAAAACTCAGCGTCTGCGCCTTCGTCACACCGAAGAACTCCGCTCCCCATCCCCACTGGAACACCGCGACCTGGACGCCCAGTGCCGCGAAGACCGACAGGATGAAACCGACGATCGAGGACAACGGCACCAGCACGGTGCGGAAGGCGATCGTCAGCAGCAACAGCGCCAAGCCGACGACGACCAGGAGAAAAATCGGCAGCGCCTCGGCCAGCCGGTTGGACGTGTCGATGTTCGCGGCGGTCGTTCCACCGATCAGAAAGGTGGCGCCCGTGTTCGCCTCGATCCGGTCGCGGTTGTCGCGCAGCCGGGTGACCAGCTGCGCGGTCGCCTCGTCGTCCGGCCCGGTGGTCGGCACGACCTGGATGAGCACCAGGCCGTCGCCGCTGCCCGCGGGCTGAACCGCGGCGACATCGGGTTCGGCGCGCAACCTGTCCGTCAACGTCTGGGCGGCGTCCGGGGTGGTGGCTCTGGACAGATCGGTCACCATCAGCAGCGGTCCGTTGAAACCCGGACCGAACGAATGGCTGACCAGGTCATAAGCCTTGTGCGCTGTGCTCGATTCCGGCTGCGACTCCCCGCTCGGCAACCCGAGATGGATCCGGGTGACCGGGATCGCCAAGACGATCAGCGTCGCGATACCGAGCACGAGCAAAGGCAGCCGGTAGCGCGTGACGAACCGGCCCCAGCTGTGCCCCATCGTGCGCTCCGGTTCGTACGCCGCGATCCGCGCCACCTCTTCGGCGCGTCCGGGACGCAGCGGCGGCGAGACGAAGCGCGCGACCGTATCGCCTGCGAACCCGAGTAGCGCGGGCAGCAGTGTCAGGGCCACCAGCATCGCCACCAGCACGGCGCCCGCCGCGGTCAACCCCATGACCGTGAGGAACGGGATACCGGCGACCGCCAGCCCGCACAACGCGATGATCACCGTCACCGCGGCGAACACGACCGAACTGCCCGCCGTGCCGACAGCCAGGGGTATCGACTCCTCCGCTGCCAGACCCAGCACGATATTGTGCCGATGCCGGGACAGGATGAACAGCGCGTAGTCGATTCCGCACGACAATCCCAGCATCAATGCCAGGGAAGTCGCCGCCGCGGGCACGTCGACGAACGCGGCCACACCGAGGATTCCGGTCAGACCGATCGCTACGCCGACCAATGCCGTGACGATGGGCAGCCCCGCGGCGACCACCGCCCCGAACGTGATCAGCAGGATGACGAAGGCCGCGGCGATGCCGAGGATCTCGGGCGTCTCGGGCACCTCAGCGGTGAAGCCCGGGTACACCGCTCCGGAGAACTCCACCTCGAGCCCCGCCTCGCGGGCGGGCGCGGCGAGGCGGTCGACCTCATCCAATGTCTGCTCGGTCACCTCCCCCACCGGCACCGAGAACTGGACGCTGCCCAAGGCAACGCGCTGATCGGGTGAGATCGCCTTCGCCTCGAACGGGTCGACCACGGTGGACACCTGCGACAGCCCGCGCAATCCGGCCATGACCTGCTGGATCTGCGCGCTCACCTGCGAGTCGGTGACCTCGGCCAAGCCCGGGGTCGCGAACACCACCTGCATCTGCGCGCCGCTGTAGGCCGGCATCCGCTGCTTCAGCAGCGAAACAGCATCCTGCGACTCGGTGTTCGGAATGGTGAAGTTGTCCGTGGTTTTGCCGCCGCTCACCGCGGCGAACCCGATCGCGCAGGCGAGCAGCACCAGCCACACCGCCAGCACCCACCAGCGCAACCGAGCGACCGTGCGGGCGAGGGCGAACAGATACCGAGACATGCGGGTCCTCTCATCGAGCAACCGACAACACATCGAAGAACCGGATCGTGACGCTGCGGTCAACCCTAAATGTCCATACCGGGCCGGACAGCGACATCGCCGCAATCGGCGTTCACCTCGACGCGACAACCTGCCGTTTTGACCATCTCAGCGGGAAGAAGGTACCGTTTCGAGGCGTCTGTACGCGCAAGCGGTGACAGCTGCGGGGCCTTAGCTCAATTGGCAGAGCACTGCCTTTGCAAGGCAGGGGTTAGGGGTTCGATTCCCCTAGGCTCCACTCCTCGAAGGCTCATGCTCGCAAAGAGCATGAGCCTTTGTCGTTCCACGGTTCGGTGAATGCAATCCCGTACCCCGCGCGGCGGGCTTCCCGGACGTGATGGTGTTGAGTGGTCGTGGTCCGAGTAGGTGCCCGGCGGCCAACGAAAGGCGAGTGCTCACGGAAAAGCGCCCACTCGAGTGGTTTTCACACGTTTCCGAGCCAGCGGGATTCGGATGGTCGACGACCGAATGAAGAGAAGATGGAGTGGGCTCAGGAGGACTTGAACCTCGCCAGCGCACCCTGCGTTTTACCAGTTCAGCGAGCCGATCCTCGCATAACACTGTCGCTCGACTGCCATTTCACGACGCGTCACTATATTTCACGACAGACCATACCAGCTCAGGTGATGACACGGTCATCACCAGGTGAACGCAGGGATCCGCTGCTCGGTGATGACGGCGTCATCACTCGGATCGCGCCCATCGCAGAGCAGACCTCCGCGAGCGGCCCCACAACCCGCCGCAACCAACAAGCCCCGATTTGGCGATCGAAGTCGGTGGCCACTGAATGAAAGTTCCCCTAGACGGCCATTGCGGTTCCCCACCACGGCCGGTTATGGCGATCCGACACACTGCCAGCAATGGCTCGAGCGGAAGGAGAGAAGAGGGGATCACCTGCGCTGTTCGTGCGTATCGCAGTCGACAAAGGGTAGGCGGTATTGGCACCTACTTCGACGAATGGAGGCGTCATGAGGGACGTCGACGATAGTGCTTACGCAGGCGGCGGCCGTCCGCTTCGAATTCCACGTAGCCGGGGAGCCCTCGGCGGGCTAGCGGTGTTGCTCTTGGCCGTGTGGGGTGCGCTGATCCCATTCCTCGGCCCGTACTTCGACTTCGCGTTCACCCCGGATGAGCCATGGGTGTGGACCGCGGCGCGCGGGTGGCTCCAAGTACTGCCCGGCGTCGCCGCGATCATCGGCGGCTTGCTCATGTTGGCAAGCCGCAATCGGCTCGTGGCCAGTTTCGGCGGGTGGCTTGCAGTGGCGGCGGGCTTGTGGTTCGTGATCGGACCGCTGCTGGCGAAGCCACTGGGGATCGGGGATGTCGGCGAACCTGTCGCCACGTCCGACCTGAAACGCGCCGTGCTCCAACTGACGTACTTCTATGGTCTCGGTGCGCTGATCCTGTTCTTCGCCGCGAGTTCGCTCGGCCGCTTGTCAGTACGCAGCGCACGCGACATCGCCTTCGCGCGACGCGAGGTCGTCGATGCCAGAGCCGCCGCCGAAGCCGACAGTCAGCGAAGCGTGGCCGACACGCCAGGACCTGACACACCCACCTGGGCCGATTCCGCGGCGAGGCCACGGCCGAACAAGCGCGGGCTACACCGCAGCTGAAATTGACCCGTTCCGGCGTTTGCCCGATGCCGGCCCCGTTCCGGTACGCCCGGACCGGGCGCCGGATCGCGACGTGTGGGCAGCGAGGCCGCGGACGCCTGCGGGGGGTGTGATCGCCTCGGCGAGTGTGACTAAAGAAATCTCGGGGTTGCCGTAGCTAGTCATTTCAGTCAAGACTGAAATGACTAGCTGCAATTTGCATGAAAGGTGGCGGCGATGACTCCGCGTCCTGAGCAGGTGATGTTCAACAGTCTCGGCACTTCGTGCGCCGGTGATCTGTATCTGCCGGAGGCGGACGCCCCGGTTCCCGGTCTGGTGCTGGGGCACAGCGGGGTGATGGTCAAGGAGGCGCTGGCCGTGTTCGCGCCGCACTTCGTGCGCGCCGGGTTCGCCGTGCTGGCGATCGATTACCGCACGGTCGGTGCCAGCGAGGGCGAACCTCGGGGCCAGGACTATCCGCAGCGGCAGGTGGAGGACTTCCGCAGCGCGATCTCCTACCTACAGAGCCGACCGGAGGTGGACAGGGCACGGATCGGGTTGTGGGGTGTCAGCGTCGGTGGCTCGGTCGCGGTGCAGGCCGCGGTGCTCGACCGGCGCGTGAAGTGTGTTGTGGTGCAGAGTCCCAGCGTGTGGAACGGGTGGCGGTACCTGGAGCGGTTGGTCGGCCGCGCCGGTGTGCAGGCGCTGCGGGACCGGCTGGACGAGGACTGGCAGCGCCGCTACGAGGGCGGGGCCAGTGCCCGGGTCCCGCACCTGAGCCTGGACGGGGAGACCGTGCGGGACACGCCGGACCTGGCTGCGGAGATGTTCCCCAGCTACCGCAACGAGAAGACACTCGACTCCACCGAGCACCTGCTCACCTTCGCGCCGGAGGATCTCATCCACCGACTGGCGCCCACCCCGCTGTTGATGGTCGCCAACGGTGGGTGGGATCCGTACCACATGCTCGAGGAGGCACAGAGCGCGTTCGCCAGGGCCGGCGAGCCGAAACGGCTGGAGGTGCTGCCCTACGACGTCCTCGGCCTCTACACCGGTCCGGGCCTCGACGAGGCGATGGCGCTGGCCGTGGATTGGTTCGACCGCTACCTGCGCCAGACCCGGCTCGCCACCGTCACCCCGACGCCCACCCGCGAGTCGGTTGCCGCCATGACACAGTGACGGCTCCGACAAGTCAGCGAGGAGGACGCCATGTCCAGTCAGGACAACCAGGACGAGGTGCTGCGGTGGGTCGAGCGAGTGGCCACGTTCTGCGTGGAGGAATGGGCGCTCGCGCCGATCACCGGGCGTATCCTCGGCCTGCTGATGATCTGCGACCCGCCCGAGTGCTCCGCCGGCCAGATCGCCGAGGCGATCCAGGCCAGCCGCGCTTCGCTGACCTCGAACATGCGTTTCCTCGCCGCCATCGGGCTGGTCCGCAAGGTTCGCGTGCCAGGTGACCGCACCACCTACTACCGCATCGAGGACGACGCCTGGCACAAGGTGATCCAGCGCAAACTCGACAGCCTCGGCGCCTTCGGCGACATCGCCGATGAGGGCATGAAACTCGCCGGCAGCGGGTCGCACACCGAACGTATCCGCGCCGCCCAGCAGTCCCTGACCTGGCTACGCGACATCGCCGCCCGCAATCCCCCGACAACATAAGGACTTTCCGTGCAACGCTTGCGACTGGACCTGGACCCGCTCCGGGAAACCTTGCTGCTCACCCTCTACGCGAGGGCTCTGGACACCAAGCTTCCCCACCCGATCCTCGGCGACACCCACTCCGCCGGCATCGCCGACGCGATCGACCACGACTTCGCCAAGCTCGCGCTCAAACCCAGCCTCGTCTGCGGCACCGCCCTGCGCGCCAAGAAACTCGACGAAGCGGTCCGGACATTCGTCGCCGACCACCCTGACGCCGTCGTGCTCGACCTCGGCTGCGGACTCGACACCCGCGTCCTCCGCTGCGACCCGCCCGCCGGCGTCGACTGGTACGACGTCGACTTCCCCGACATCGTCGACCTGCGGCCCCAGTTCCTCCCGGACCGGTCCCTGCGCATCGGCGCCGATCTGACCACACCGGGCTGGCTCGACCCGCTGCCCCGCGACCGGCCGGCCATGATCGTCGCCGAGGGCCTGCTGCCGTTCCTGCCCGGCGACGCTTTCCAGCGGATGACCCAGGAGTTGACCGCGCACTTCGACACCGGCGAACTCGCCATCAACGGATACACCCGCTTCGCCGCCTGGTCGATGAAGTACCACCCGACGATCAAGGCCATCGGCATCACCGCCGCCCAGGGCTTCGACGACCCGCACGACCCCGAGACCTGGAACGCCGGCCTGACCTCGGTCGAGGAGCAATTACTCACCCGCGCCCCGGAAGTCGCCGACTTTCCCCAGCCTCTGCGCGCGGCCACCCGGCTCATGAGCCACAGCACCGCACTGTCCCGGCAAGGCACCCGCATACTCCGCTACCGGTTCTAACCGACCTCCATCGCCACACCACCCAGCACCGCAACATCTCACTCGCCCTCTCCGGACGCCCCACACGTCGTGCATCTCACCGAAACGACCACAAGACCGGCTCGCTCAAATCCACTGCGCCCGAACCGAACCACCGACAGCACGGAATCGCGGCCGTGGTGACGATGGCATCGCTGAAAGCTGATCTGGCCAACGCCCACTCCCGCCTCGCCCGGCTCACCGCTCACAACAAGCAGCTCGAGAAGACCCCGCTCGAAGAACGCGACCAAGAACTCTTCGCCGCTCGCGCCGCCAACAGGGAACTGTGTTCGGTCCACTTGGACCGAACCAGCGGGGTCACGTCAGGTGGGTGGGAGTCCGCGTCCTCAGACGAGCCAGCCGCGAAACGAACGCACCGGCCACTAGTACTCCAGCCGCACTTCGTTATGTTGGGCGGTAGTCTGTTTCGTTGTGTTGATCGATGAGGATCTGGCTGCGTGGGTGGCTGGGCTGGATG
>NZ_JBEXYF010000026.1:0-109199 GCF_040630775.1 Nocardia sp. NPDC005745 | reverse complement strand
TACGAGGCGATCGTCAAGGGCGAGAACATCCCGGAGCCGGGCATTCCGGAATCGTTCAAGGTCTTGCTCAAGGAACTCCAGTCGCTGTGCCTCAATGTCGAGGTGCTGTCGTCCGACGGCGCCGCGATCGAGATGCGTGACGGCGACGACGAGGACTTGGAGCGTGCCGCGGCCAATCTCGGCATCAACCTGTCGAGGAACGAAGCGGCCACCGTCGACGATCTGGCGAACTAGGCGGTCGGCCGGATGCCGTCACCGGCGGCATCCGGCCCGCACCGCGCGGATTACCGGACGTGCTCGGCCGAGCGAAGTCTCGGCAGACACTCACTAGTGAACTTTTGCTCGAATTCGACCCGCACAGGGGAAAGGAAGTTACGTGCTAGACGTCAACTTCTTCGATGAACTCCGGATCGGCCTGGCCACCGCCGAGGACATCCGTCAGTGGTCCTACGGTGAGGTGAAGAAGCCGGAGACCATCAACTACCGCACGCTCAAGCCGGAGAAGGACGGCCTGTTCTGCGAGAAGATCTTCGGTCCCACCCGGGACTGGGAGTGCTACTGCGGCAAGTACAAGCGCGTCCGCTTCAAGGGCATCATCTGTGAGCGCTGTGGCGTCGAGGTGACTCGCGCCAAGGTGCGCCGCGAGCGCATGGGCCACATCGAACTGGCCGCTCCGGTCACCCACATCTGGTACTTCAAGGGCGTGCCCTCGCGCCTGGGCTACCTGCTCGACCTGGCGCCGAAGGATCTGGAAAAGATCATCTACTTCGCCGCCTACGTCATCGTGGCGGTCGACGAGGAACTGCGGCACAACGAGCTGTCCACGCTCGAGGCCGAGATGGAGGTCGAGAAGAAGGCGGTCGCCGATCAGCGCGACGCCGACCTCGAGGCCCGCGCTCAGAAGCTGGAGGCCGACCTGGCCGAGCTCGAGGCCGAAGGCGCCAAGTCCGACGTCCGCCGCAAGGTGAAGGACGGCGGCGAGCGGGAGATGCGCCAGCTCCGCGACCGCGCCCAGCGTGAGCTGGACCGGCTGGAGGAGATCTGGACCACCTTCACCAAGCTGGCGCCCAAGCAGCTCATCGTCGACGAGGTGCTCTACCGCGAGCTGGTCGACCGCTACGGCGAGTACTTCACCGGCGCCATGGGCGCGGAGTCGATCCAGAAGCTGATGGAGAGCTTCGACATCGAGGCCGAGGCCGAGTCGCTGCGCGAGACCATCCGCTCCGGCAAGGGCCAGAAGAAGCTGCGCGCGCTCAAGCGGCTCAAGGTCGTCGCGGCCTTCCAGTCCAACGGCAACTCGCCCATGGGCATGGTGCTCGACGCCGTTCCGGTGATCCCGCCGGAGCTGCGCCCGATGGTTCAGCTCGACGGTGGCCGCTTCGCCACCTCCGACCTGAACGACCTGTACCGTCGCGTGATCAACCGCAACAACCGCCTCAAGCGACTGATCGACCTCGGCGCGCCCGAGATCATCGTCAACAACGAGAAGCGGATGCTGCAGGAGTCCGTGGACGCCCTGTTCGACAACGGCCGCCGCGGCCGTCCGGTCACCGGACCGGGCAACCGTCCGCTCAAGTCGCTGTCCGACCTGCTCAAGGGCAAGCAGGGCCGGTTCAGGCAGAACCTGCTCGGTAAGCGCGTCGACTACTCGGGCCGTTCGGTCATCGTCGTCGGCCCGCAGCTGAAGCTGCACCAGTGCGGTCTGCCCAAGCTGATGGCGCTGGAGCTGTTCAAGCCGTTCGTGATGAAGCGCCTGGTCGACCTGAACCACGCGCAGAACATCAAGTCGGCCAAGCGGATGGTGGAGCGGCAGCGGCCGCAGGTGTGGGACGTCCTCGAAGAGGTCATCGCCGAACACCCGGTGCTGCTCAACCGCGCGCCCACGCTGCACCGCCTCGGTATCCAGGCCTTCGAGCCGCAGCTGGTGGAAGGCAAGGCCATCCAGCTGCACCCGCTGGTCTGTGAGGCGTTCAACGCCGACTTCGACGGTGACCAGATGGCCGTGCACCTGCCGCTGTCGGCGGAGGCGCAGGCCGAGGCACGCGTGCTGATGCTGTCGTCGAACAACATCCTGTCGCCCGCCTCCGGTCGGCCGCTGGCCATGCCGCGTCTGGACATGGTGACCGGCCTGTACTACCTGACCCGTCTGGAAGAGGGCGCGAAGGGTTCCTACGAGCCGGCCACCGCCGACGGTCCGGAGCGGGGCGTGTACTCCTCGCCCGCCGAGGCGCAGATGGCGGTGGACCGCGGTGAGCTCACCGTGCGTTCGCTGATCAAGGTCCGGCTGACCGACCAGCGTCCGCCGAAGGACGTCGAGGCGGAGCTGTTCCCGGAGGGCTGGCGTCGTGGCGACGCGTGGACCACCGAGACCACGCTGGGCCGGGTGCTGTTCAACGAGCTGCTGCCCGTGGACTACGCGTTCATCAACGAGCAGATGCCGAAGAAGCGTCAGGCGACGATCATCAACGATCTCGCCGAGCGCTACCCGATGATCGTGGTCGCGCAGACCGTCGACAAGCTCAAGGACGCGGGCTTCTACTGGGCCACGCGTTCCGGCGTGACGGTCTCCATGTCCGACGTGCTCGTGCCGCCGGAGAAGGCCGAGATCATGGAGCGCTACGAGGCGCAGTCGGATCAGATCGAGAAGAAGTACCAGCGTGGTGCGCTCGATCACCAGGAGCGCAACAACGCCCTGGTCAAGATCTGGCAGGAGGCGACCGAGGAGGTCGGTAGGGCGCTGCGCGCGCACTACCCGGCCGACAACCCGATCATCACGATCGTCGACTCGGGCGCCACGGGTAACTTCACCCAGACCCGTACCCTCGCCGGTATGAAGGGCCTGGTGACGAACCCGAAGGGTGAGTTCATCCCGCGGCCGATCAAGTCCTCCTTCCGTGAGGGCCTGACGGTTCTGGAGTACTTCATCAACACCCACGGCGCTCGTAAGGGTCTGGCCGACACCGCGCTGCGCACCGCCGACTCGGGTTACCTGACCCGTCGTCTGGTGGACGTCTCGCAGGACGTCATCGTGCGCGAGCACGACTGCGGCACCGAGCGCGGCATCGTGGTGCCGATCGCGGAGAAGCAGCCCGACGGCTCGATCATCCGCGACGCGCACGTGGAGACCTCCACCTACGCGCGCACGCTCGCGGCCGACGCGCTCGACGCGCAGGGCAACGTCATCGTGGCGAAGGGCGCCGACCTCGGCGATCCGGCGCTGGAGGCGCTGCTGGAGGCCGGTATCACCGAGGTGAAGGTCCGCTCCGTGCTGACCTGCACCACCGGTACCGGTGTGTGCGCGACCTGCTACGGCCGCTCGATGGCGACCGGCAAGCTGGTCGACATCGGTGAGGCCGTCGGTATCGTCGCCGCGCAGTCCATCGGTGAGCCCGGTACCCAGCTGACCATGCGTACCTTCCACCAGGGTGGTGTCGCGGGTGACGACATCACCGGCGGTCTGCCGCGTGTGCAGGAGCTGTTCGAGGCGCGCGTGCCGAAGGGTAAGGCGCCCATCGCCGAGGTCTCCGGTCGCGTGCGGCTGGAGGACGACGATCGCTTCTACAAGATCACCATCATCCCGGATGACGGTGGCGAAGAGGTTGTCTACGACAAGCTCTCGAAGCGGCAGCGTCTGCGGGTGTTCAAGCACGACGACGGTTCCGAGCGTCTGCTCTCGGACGGTGACCACGTCGAGGTCGGCCAGCAGTTGCTGGAAGGCGCGGCGGATCCGCACGAGGTGCTGCGCATCATGGGCCCCCGTCAGGTTCAGGTCCACCTGGTCCACGAGGTCCAGGAGGTCTACCGCTCGCAGGGTGTGTCGATCCACGACAAGCACATCGAGGTGATCGTGCGCCAGATGCTGCGTCGCGTGACGATCATCGACTCGGGCGCCACGGAGTTCCTGCCCGGCTCGCTCACCGAGCGCGCCGAGTTCGAGGCATCCAACCGTCGCGTCGTCGCCGAGGGCAACGAGCCCGCGGCGGGTCGTCCGGTGCTGATGGGTATCACCAAGGCGTCGCTGGCCACCGACTCGTGGCTGTCGGCGGCGTCCTTCCAGGAGACCACCCGAGTTCTGACGGACGCGGCGATCAACTGCCGCTCCGACAAGCTCATCGGCCTCAAGGAGAACGTGATCATCGGTAAGCTGATCCCGGCCGGTACCGGTATCAACCGCTACCGCAACATCCAGGTGCAGCCGACCGAGGAAGCCCGTGCCGCCGCGTACGCGGTGCCGTCCTACGACGACACCTACTACAGCCCGGACAGCTTCGGTCAGACCACCGGCGCCGCAGTCCCGCTCGACGACTACGGCTTCAGCGACTACCGGTAATCCGTCGCAACGAGATTCGGCCCCCGCTTCCTTGTGGAGCGGGGGCCGAATTCGTTCTGTGACGGGTCCGTGGTGGACAACCGGAGTGGGAGGCAGTAGGAAAGTAGAACAGGTTTCAGTTCTGTTCTGTTCGGAGGTGGCGGTGGACGGCGCGGCGTTGGGTGATCTGGTGGTGGCCGGATTCCGGAAGCTCGGTTTCATCCAGTACGCGGAGGTCGAGTGGGAGGAGTTCGCGGCGGGGCGGAACGTGGTGTCGATCGTGCCGCGGGCGCAGCATTTGAACCACAACGGAGATCTGCACGCCGCCGTGTTGTTCGGGATGGCGGAGACCGCCGCCATGGGGGCGTCGGTGTCGGGGATCGTCGACCTGATGGGGGAGACGTTCATCGTCGCCAAGGACGGACGCATCGAATACAAAGCCCGCGCCAAGGGGGACGCAGGGCCGTTCCGCGCGACTTCCGCGTTCTCCGCGCAGACGCTGGCGAAGATGCGGGCCGACATCGAGGCAAAAGTGCCGCTCGAACTCGACGTGCCGGTGGACATCACCGACAGCGCCGGAAAGATCGTGGCCGCAGCGATGTTCACGGCTGTGCTGCGTCCGCGCCGGGCCTGATCGCATCGAGACGCTCAGCCGGGCATGATTCCCGTCTACTGCACCGCGCGTCGTGCGGACGCTGCCGGCACACGACGTGGGCACGCTTCGGCGGTGACGCTGCCCTGGGTCATTCCGACACGGTTCGGCCTCTCGCCGAACCGTGTGCCTCGGCGAGAGGCCGGTCCGGATCGGCTGCGCGATCCGCCGGGCTTCGGACTCAGCGCTCGCTGTCGAGCGTCGCCATCAGCGGCGTGGCGTAGCGTTCGCCCGCGACCCGGTCGGCGGGCACGGCCGCTTCGATTGTGGACAACTCCTCGTCGGTGAGCGAGAGGTCCAGCGCGCTCACCGCCTCCGCCCAGCGTTCGCGGCGGCGGGTGCCGATGAGCGGCACGATGTCCTCGCCGCGGGTCAGCGCCCAGGCGATGGCCAGTTGCGCCACCGAGGCGTCCTTGCGCGCCGCGATCTCGTTCAGCGCGCGCACCAGTTCGAGATTCCGGTCCAGGTTCTCGCCTTGGAAACGCGGGCTGTGGGCGCGGAAATCGCTCGGAGCGAAGATGGCTCCGGGCGCGATCGCATCGCTCAGCAGGCCCCGGGAGAGCACGCCGTAGGCCGTGACGCCGATGCCGAGTTCGCGGCAGACGGGCAGGATTCGCTCCTCGATGCCACGGGAGAGCAACGAGTACTCGATCTGCAGGTCCACGATAGGATGTACGGCCGCCGCACGCCGAATGGTGTCCGCGCCCACCTCGGACAGGCCGACATGGCGCACGTACCCTGCTTCGATCAGCTCCCCGATGGCGCCGACGGTGTCCTCGATCGGCACGGCCGGATCGAGCCGTGCGGGGCGGTAGATGTCGATGTAGTCGACGCCGAGCCGCTGGAGGCTGTAGGTCAGGAAATTGCGCAGCGCGGCAGGCCGGTTGTCCACGCCCGCGAAGCCGCCGTCGGGACCGCGCAGCGCGCCGAATTTCACGCTCAGCACCACGTCCTCGCGTGGACGTTCGGCGATGGCCTTGCCGATCAGCGTCTCGTTGTGTCCCGCGCCGTAGAAATCGCCGGTGTCGATCAGATTGACGCCGGAATCCAGCGCCGCGTGGATGGTCGCGGTCGATTCGGCGTCGTCGGTCGCGCCGTACGCGCCGGACATGCCCATCGCCCCGAGGCCGATCCGGCCGACCGTCGGGCCGGTGGCCCCGATCCGCACTTCGTGGACTTTCGTTGTCGTCATGGGACCAGCCTGAACCGTGCGCCGCCGCCGCGGGAGAGACCGTTTATCGGGGGAGTGGCGATCCCTGGCTCAGGGCGCCGTTTCCGAGGACAGTGAGGGCATGGACCGCGCCGAACTCGCCGATTTCCTGCGCCGCCGCCGAGAGCAGCTCACCCCCGCCGACGTCGGGTTGCCGCCGGGTGTCCGGCGGCGCACGCCGGGACTGCGCCGCGACGAGGTAGCGCTGCTGGCGGGCATCTCGACGGACTATTACACCAGGCTGGAGCAGGCGCGCGGTCCGCGTCCGTCCACCCAGGTCCTCGCCTCGCTCGCGCGCGCCCTGCGTCTCGACAACGACGAACGCGACCATCTCTACCATCTGTGCGACCACGCGCCGCCGGGACGCGATGCGACCGACAAGCATGTGGGCCCCGGGCTGATGCACCTGCTCGCCAAGCTGGACGACACCGCGGCCACCGTCGTCACCGATCTCGGCGAGGTGCTGGTGCAGAACCGGATGCATACCTTGCTCGTCGGCGATCACGGTGACCGTCGTGGGTGGGAGCGGTACTACGCCCACCGCTGGTTCACCGACCCTTCGTCGCGCGCGCTCTTCCCCGAGGAGGACTGGGATCGGCTCGGCCGCAACCACGTCGCCGATCTGCGTGCCACGGCCGCGCGCCGTGCGGGCGACGCGGACGTGCTCGAGCTGGTGGCCGAACTGCGTTCCGCGAGCGCCGAGTTCGACCGGCTGTGGGACGAACATCAAGTGGCCGTGCGGCTTTCGGATATCAAGCGCATCCGGCATCCGCAGGTCGGCCTGATCGATGTCGTCTGCGAAACGTTGCTCACGCCCAACGCCGCCCAGCGCCTGTTGGTCTACCTGCCGCGTCCGGGCACGGACGCGGCCGAGAAGCTTGACCTGCTGCGCGTGATCGGCACGCAGCGGCTGACGCCCGTCGCCGGGCTCGACTAGGGCGCGGTGACGTACTCGAGCGCCGCGTCGACGGCGGGCTGCCCACCGCCGATGACGAATCCGGCCATCGCGCCGATCGCGGCGCCCGCCACCGCGGCGGCGGGCACCGTGATGAAGTCGATCACGAACAGGCCGAGCGGGAATCCGACGATGAAGCCGATGGCGGCGCCGATGCCCGCGCCGGCAAGGATGGTCGGCATGGCCTTCTCGGCCTCGGCGTAGAACCGCTCCTGGGCGCCGATGTCGCGCAGTGGGGCGTCGGTCATCGCGACCGGTGCGACGGTGAGCCGGTGGCCCGCGTCCTCGAGTACGGGATCCAGCACCACGCGCTGATCACCGATGCGCAGCGTCATCGGCAGCGCGGCCACCACATTGCCGTCGCGATCGGAGACCGTCACGACCCGGCCGTCGTGGGTCGATTCGAACGTCCCGCCCTGGATGGTGGCCACGGCCGCGCGCCGGTCGCTGGTGGCGGCGACCTCGTAGGCGACCTGGTGGAACGATCCGCGCAGGTCGAGCGGGGCGTCGGTGGGCGCGGGCTGTGCGTGCGCGGCGCTCGTGGTGAGTGCGGTGGCCGCCAGCGCGACCAAGGTCGTCGCGGTGAATCGAGAGGTCCTCATCGTGCTCTTTTCCGTGTGCCGCCCCCGTGTCCGGTTCGTCGGGAAAAGATACCGCTCGGCGGCCCCGATCAGAAGGGGCTGAGCGACAGTTCTTCGCCGAGTTCGGTCGCGAAAGCCTCTGTCGCACATCGCGGCACTCCGGGGACGAGGCCGGTTGAGCGGCTTCCGCTGCGGCTGGATCGGCCGGCGGTAGGTCCCGGATCGGCGGTCGCGTCGCTGGTCCGGCCGGGTTTCGGAGCGGTGTGAATTCCCTCTTGACGTCCGTCCTCATCTCCGCAACACTGAACTAGATGGTTCAGTATGACTTCTTGGATGCCTCCTTCGGGGCGCTCGCGGATCCCACCCGGCGTGGGATCCTGGAACGTCTCGGCAGTGGGCCCGCCACCGTCAGCGAGCTGGCGGAGCGCTTCGAGATGACGCTCACCGGTGTCAAGAAGCACATACAGCTGCTGGAGGCGGCGGGCATGGTGGTCACGGAGAAGCGCGGCCGGGTGCGGTACTGCCGCCTCGGCGAGAACGTCTTCGACCGCGAAGTGGCCTGGATGCAGGGCTACCGGCGGATGGTGGAAGCGCGGCTGGACCGTCTCGGCGAATTCCTCGAGCGAACGGAGCAGGACCGATGAGCACAACCACGAACGACGCGGTCATCACGACCGACACCGACCGCGCGATCCACATCGAGCGGATCTTCGATGCCCCGCGCGAGCGCGTGTGGGACGCCTACAGCCGGATCGAATTGCTCGCCCAGTGGTGGGGGCGCGGCAATCGGCTGGACATCGAGCGCTGGGAATTCCGTCCGGGCGGGCATTGGCGCTTCGTCGAGCACTCCGACGAGGGAGCGCATGGCTTCGAGGGCCGTTTCCGTGAGGTCACCCCGCGGGAGCGCATCGTGTACTCCTTCGAGTGGGACGGCATGCCCGCCCATGTGGCGATCGACAGTGTCAGCTTCGTCGACCTCGGCGACGGCCGCACCAAGGTGGTCACCGACAGCCAGTTCCACACGCCGCAGGAGCGCGACGGCATGCTCCAGTCGGGCATGGAGACCGGGCTCAACGAGAGCTACCGCGCGCTGGACGCACTGCTCGCGCGCGGCTGAGCCCGGACGCTTCGGCTCCGCTCACGAGTCGCGTGGGCGGAGTCGAAGCGAGTGGCGGAATCGAGTGTGTGCCGCGATCAGTCCCGGGCCGGGCCGATCCGGCGCTTGCGCGGCTTCAGGTGCAGGCCGGGCAGGGGCGGCGCGGGAATGCGTTGTCGCGGGGTGTGGCCCGCGATGTCGGCGAACCGGGTGACGTCGTGGTTCTCCCAATCCGCCCGGGCGGCGAGGATGTCCTCGTGGCTGCGGCCGACGAAGTTCCACCACATCACCAGTTCCTCGGCGAACGGTTCGCCGCCGATCAGGGCGAAGTGCGCGCCGCCCGTGGTGGCGAGGCGGAGTTCGTCGCGCTCGGTGCCCAGGTACAGCAGCGGTCCGGGAGCCAGCTCCTCGCCCGCGACGGTCACCTCGCCCTCGATCACCAGCACCGCGTGCTCGAAACGACGGTCGAGCGGGAGGCCGACCTCGGCCCCGGGCTCCAACCGGACATCGGCGCCGACGATGGGTGTGTAGGCGATCGCGGGTGAGGTCTTCCCGGCCAGGGACCCGATCAGCACGATCGCGCGGAGGCCGGGCGCCTCGACGACGGGCAGTTCCCGATGCTGCTCGAAATGCGGAGCGATGCCGGTGTGGTCGCCCGGCAGCGCGATCCACAGCTGCAAGC
The DNA here is from genome assembly GCF_040630775.1 of Nocardia sp. NPDC005745. Taxonomy (NCBI): domain Bacteria; kingdom Bacillati; phylum Actinomycetota; class Actinomycetes; order Mycobacteriales; family Nocardiaceae; genus Nocardia; species Nocardia sp. NPDC005745. The sequence goes on along the minus strand of NZ_JBEXYF010000026.1, from coordinate 99,714 downwards.
CGTGTCCGGCGGGCGCGCCCGCGACGGCGTACTCGGAATGGGCGATGCCGCGTCCGGAGGTCATCAGATTCAGCTGACCCGGTTCGATCTGCACGTCCGAGCCCACCGAGTCGCGATGCCGGATCCGGCCCTCGAACGGCCAGGTCACCGTTTGCAGGCCGATGTGCGGATGCGGATCGATGTCCGGCGGCGCACCGGTCTTGGTGACCGTCGGCGCGCCGAAGTGGTCGAGGAAACACCACGCGCCGACGGTCGGCAGGTCACGTTGCGGCAGCACGCGTTCGACGAAGACGCCGCGCACCCCGCCGAGCGGCACCTCACGGGCCGGATACCGCTCCGCGACCGGCCCCGGACCCGGCGCGGGTTCGCAGAGCGTCTCGGCCGGGCGCGGATCCAGATCACTCACCGATCGATGCCCTTGCCGATCACATGGGCGTCGTACTGAGGGTGCTTGTCCAGATACGCCTTGATGAACGGGCACACCGGCCGGATCACGCGCTCGCGCCCGACGGCGTCCTCGATGGCCTTCCCGGCCAGGACGGACCCGAGACCTTTCCCGGAGAACGCGCCGTCGACCTCGGTGTGCGTGAACACCGTCTCGTCGTCGCGTTCCTCGTAGTCGGCGAAGCCGGCCAACTCCCCGCCGTAGAACACCTCGTAGCGATGCCGCTCGTCGTTGCGGACGACCTCGGACTCCGATGCCGATTCGCTCATGGTTCCCTTCTCCTTCCGGGCGCGTACCGGATGCCTGCTGAGAATCGAGACCCGGTTGAACGCGCCGATCGTGGTGGCCACCCAGATGACGACGGACAGCTGATCATCCGTCAGATGCCGGCGAGCCGAAGCGTACTCACGCTCGATGACGTTTTCGTCCGGAAGCGTCGCCGTGATCTCCGCGATCGCGAGCACAGCCTGCTCGAACGGGGTATACGTGCCGCCGCGCCGCCACCCGGGCAGCACCGCGATCTCCTGTTCGGTGACCCCGGCGGCCAGAGCGGCGCGGTAGTGCACGTCCAGGCAGTACGCGCAGCCGTTGAGCTGGGAGACGCGCAGATTGATCAATTCGATGATCCGGCGATCCAGCCCCACCGCCGCGCCCGCGGCCCTGACCTCGTTCGCGACGCCGTTGAGCGCGCGAAACGCGGCCGGCGTCTGCTTATCGATCCAGACGCGGTCACGCGGCGTTTCGGGCTTCATATTCGTGGGATGTTAGTCGCCGCCGGTGAACGGCGCGGAGCAGGCCACCGGATAAGCGGACTCCGGTCCGCCGGTTTGCGATTCGGTAGCGGGGCCGCTCGCGCCGCCGGACCGTCGCACGGTCACTCGATCTCGGTGAACCGCCGCAGCTGGAACGGTTCGACCAGCACTTCCTGCAACGCGGTGGCGAGAGCCTTCAGGTGCGGCGTCCGGAAGTGCGCGTCCAAGGCATCGGCATCGGCCCACTCCTCCAGCAACACCATCCGGCTCGGGTCGGTGGGATGCAGGTAGAGCTCGTAACGGATGCAGCCGCCCTCCGCGAGCGTCGGCTCGATCATGCCTTGCAGCAGATCCCGCAGTTCCGCCTCGCGACCAGGCTTGGCGGTGAAGCGAACGTTCAGCGTCAACGTCGACATGGGCGTCTCCTGATCTCGGGGAAGTGTTCCCGGCTCGTTGTCATACCTTGATCTCTTCGCTGTCGTGCGCGGTGACCACGTCCGGCTCGCTCACTCGCGCCTTGCCTTCGTACAGGGCGATCTTGTGGTCCAGCACGGCCAGAGTCTGACGAAGTTCATCGATCTTGGCGAGCACCTCGGCGCGGGTATCCCGGAACATCGCCAGCCGTTGCGGGAACGTCGCTTCTCCGGCTCGCACCAGCTCGGCGTAGCGGAGCATGTCCGCCACCGACATGCCGGTCGTGCGCAGCCGCCCGATCAGCGCCAGCCATTCCAGATCCCGGTCGCTGAACCGCCGCTTGCCGGTGTGGTCGCGCCCGATGTAGTCCATCAGGCCGATCCGTTCGTACCAGCGCAGCGTGTCGCGGCTCAGTCCCGATCGCTCGGACACCTCGCCGATCGAGTACCGGGGCTGCTCCCTGTCGTCGCGCGCGCTCGCGTATGGCGCGGTTTCGCTCATGCACTCGCCCTTCCCGTGGAATATCGACGACGCTAGTCACCTGGAGTGCACTCCAAGCAAGGGGCCGTATGTTCAGCTGCTGTAGTCGGGCAGTTGCTGGACCGCCCATTTGTTGCCGTCCGGGTCGGCGAAGAAGGTGAACAGGCCCCAGCCGAGGTCCTGGACCGGAGTGGCCTCCACGCCCGCGGCGATCAACTGCTGGTAGGCGTCCTCGGCGCTGGCCACCACCATCTGCATGCCTCGGACGCTGCCGGGCGCCGCGTCGGTGATGCCTTCGCCGAGGCAGATCGAGCAGCCGGAGCCGGGTGGGGTCAGCTGCACGAAGCGCAGGTTCTCATCGACCCGGTGATCGTGATCGGCATTGAAACCGATCTTGGTGTAGAAGTCCTTGGCGCGGTCGACGTCGGTCACCGGAATGGCGACGAGCTCGATTTTCCAGTCCATCCGGCGAGCATTCCATCAGCCGCCGACAAAGTCCCGGATTCCGGCCTACGCTGGGAACATGCCTGGAAAGGACATCGACCGGATCAGGGCTCGTTCGGCCTGGGCGACGGTCAGGGAAAGCCCGGTGATCACCGCGATCGCGATCGCGCCGTTCGCGATCGCGCTCGGCGTGGTGTGGTGGCTGTTCGGCGGTCTGGCCGCGTTCGCGCTGCTGCTCGTGCTCGGTGCGGGCGTTGTGGTCGGCGGCAGGTTACTGCGCTGACCGCGCGCGAGCCGCGTGCGGTCAGCGCGGGATGTGGAAATGCGTCAGTTCGCCGGTCCCCGGATCGATGTCCGCCCAATCGCGGTCGAAGCGCAGCACCGCGAGTGCTGAGGTCGGGAACTTCCGGCTGAGCTCGATGGCCGGGGCGCTGTCGCGGTTGCTCGCCAATTCCCAAGCCGTCCACGGCATGCCGGGCGCGTGCCCGACCACCAGCAGGGTCGCCACGTCGTCGTCGCCGAGGCGGACCAGTTCGATCAGCGTCTCCGGCGCGGCCTCGTAGATCCCGGGTTCGAAGACGGCCGGTGCGGTGATGCCGGTGGCCGACAGCGTCTCCCTGGTTCGTGTCGCGGTGGAGCAGCGCACGGCGTCGATCGGCGGTTGAGTAGCTCGCAGCCACCGACCCGCCAGTCCCGCCTCGCGCCTGCCCCGCGGCGCCAACGGCCGCTCGTGATCGTCGACGCCGTCGGGATAGGCCGACTTACCGTGCCGCATGAGGATCAGAGTCCGCGCCATGGAGATACGGTAAGGCCTCCGGGCGAGAGGTCTCGACCACACTCGAGGCAAACTGAAAGCGGCATCACATCACGCGCTCCCGCGGGCGATCCTCGCGGCGGACGTGACGGACGCCGCTCATCTGTCCACCACAACCCCATGGGTGGCCACGGCCCACGTACTTCTTCGAGGATCAGCACAATATGGCCTACGTAATCACGCAGCGTTGTTGCAACGACGCCAGCTGCGTCTCCGAGTGCCCGGTCGACTGCATCCGTCCCACCCCGGACCAGCCGGAGTTCGCGACGACCGAGATGCTCTACATCGACCCCGACACCTGTATCGACTGCGGCGCCTGTGTCGACGCGTGCCCGGTGGAGGCCATCTTCTCCGAGGACGACCTGACCGCTTCGCTGGCGCGATTCCGCGACATCAACGCCGCCTACTTCCAACGGCATCCGCTGGAATCGAACTTCGACCCGATCGTCACCCCCGCGCGTCCGCCGAAGGAGCTGGGCACGCTGCGCGTCGCGATCGTCGGCGCCGGGCCCGCGGCCTGCTACGCCGCCGACGAGCTGCTGCGCAGGGCCGACGTGGAAATCGAGATGTTCGACCGGCTGCCCACCCCGTGGGGTCTGGTCCGGGCAGGCGTCGCGCCCGACCATCCGGGCACCAAGACCGTCTCGGGCATGTTCGAGTCCGCCTTCCGCCGTGAGACGCTGCAGTACTACCTCAATGTCGAAGTGGGCACCCACATCTCGCACGAGGAACTGCTGCGCCACCACCACGCGGTGATCTACGCCGTCGGGGCCTCCAGCGACCGGAAGATGGGCGTCCCGGGCGAGGACCTGCCGGGCAGCCACTCCGCCACCGAGTTCGTCGCCTGGTACAACGGCCACCCCGACTACGCCGACCGGACCTTCGACCTGTCCGGGGAGCGGGCGGTGATCGTCGGCAACGGCAACGTCGCGCTGGACGTGGCGCGCGTGCTGACCGTCGACTCGGACGAGCTCGCCAAGACCGACATCGCCGACCACGCCCTGGACGCCCTGCGACAGAGCAATGTCCGCGAAGTGGTCGTGCTCGGCAGGCGCGGCCCGCTGCAAGCGGCATACACCTCCCCGGAGTTCCTCGCCCTCGCGCACCTGAAGGGCATCGACGTCATCGTCGAGGAGACCGACCTGGCACTGGATCACGCCAGCCAGGCGATCTTGGACGACCCGCAGGTCGAGCCGTCGCTGAAACTGAAGTACACCCTCGCCGAGGAGTACGCGGGCGGTCGCCGGGCCGAAGGCAACAAGCGGATCGTGTTCCGCTATCTCACCTCGCCCACCGCGCTCACCGGCACCGACCGGGTCGAGTCCATCGAGATCGTGCACAACGAGCTGTTCGAGGAAGGCGGTCAGCTCGTCGCACGGCCGACCGACCGCACCGAGAGCATCGGCGCCTCGCTGGTCCTGCGGTCGATCGGGTACCGCGGCGAGCGGATCGGTGAACTGCCGTTCGACGAGCGGCGCGGCGTCGTGCCGAACGAGCACGGCCGGGTCATCGGCGACGACGGAACCATGCTCGGCGGCGTGTACGTCAGCGGGTGGATCAAGCGTGGCCCGCGCGGTGTGATCGGTTCGAACCGGATCGACTCCGAGGAGACGGTGGAGCTGCTGCTCGCCGACTTCACCGCGGGCAAACTCGCCGCGCCGCAGGCCGACCGCGCCGCGCTGAGGGCCCTGCTCGCCGAGCGCCAGGCCGACTTGGTCGACCGGGCCGGCTGGCGAGCGATCGACCAAGCGGAGAAGACCGCGGGCAAGTCCGCGGGCCGCCCACGCGTCAAATTCACCACTCGCGAAGACCTACTCAAAGCCGCTCGCGGCTGATTAACCAACCGGTCCGGTCGGAACACCACGTTCCGACCGGCCCGGCCCCTGGCCCCAACCGATCTACGCGGCGAACCTTCTAAAAACCCGGAGAGGCGGGAGCGCCGGGTAAGGGCATGATGCGGACCACGGTTGTGGTGGTCCCGCCGACCACGAACCACAGCCGAAGCACCGGCTGCCCGGTGCGATCCCCCGCCTCGTAACGGCTGCGCACGCTCACGTGCTGGCGGGCCAGCACCGGCGCCACGTATTCGATCACCGCGCGGTGCGGACCCGCGAGCAGCTTGGGATATTCGACCAGGAATTGTTCCACCGCTTGCCAGTAACAGGCGTTGTTGACGTGGTTGTACTGGTCGATGTCGGTGGCGCGCACCGGGAACGGCAGGTCGGTGTCGGACTCCGGCGGCGTGGCGTCGGTCAGATAGGGCCGCCACCGCAGACGATGCTCGCCGGAGGTGCGCGCGAGGTAGGCGAGGCCCTCGTCGCTGATCCGCGCGGGCATGCCGGTGGACTCGCTGATATTGATCCAGAAGCCCTCGGTCTCGATCAGGCCGCCGTTTCCGCTGGTGATCCGCACGCGCATGTTGGTCCAGCGGGTGGACATCGCCGAGCACCACCGCAGCAACTGCACCTCGTCCGGCCACAGAATCGGCCGGATGACGTCGATGACCGTGCGCCGGATGATCCAGTTCGGGTCGGTCCGATGGAAGAACGTCTTATGCAGGTTTTCCCAGGCGATATCTTGCAAGTAGCGGGCGATGGAATCGAACCGCAACCGGTCGTAGGGATCCACATCTCCAGCCCGGATGGGCCACGCCGAAGCAAAGCCCATGCCCTCCTGGGGAAGCGGGGCGAGTGGCTGATCGAGTGACACTTGTGCTCCTCGCGCTGCACGGTGTGCCGCGTTTCTTCATGCGGTGCTGTTGTGACGACTTTACGGGGCGTACGTCACACCCTCGCGTCGAGCCGTCCCTACCTCCTTAATAGTCCGTCAGCCGGGTCGTGGGCCAGCAAGAATGGGGTTTCCGTGCGATGGCATCGGTACGAGATCACGCGCGCTCGGCAGCCGGTGGGGGCAGGCCATGGCCGTGAGCGGGTCAGTAACCCTGGTACGCGCCGCCCGAGTTGACGGCGGCGACACCGGGGACGTTGCCGAGCGACCCGTAGCGATCGATGGAGTAGCGCACTCCGGCGATGATGTTGTCGACCGGGTTCCAGACGTCGTCGTGGCCGGGCGCCTTGTAGGCGTTGAACGTGCTGTCGATGGTCTGCATGAGACCCTTCGACGGATGTCCGGCCACCCAGTTGCTGTCCCAGCGGTTCTCCGCGTAAGGATTGCCCGCGGATTCGTGCTCGATGATCAGCGCGATGGCTCGTTCATCGATGTCGGCGGGGTCGTACCCCATCGCGATGAGTTTCTGCTTCGCCTCGGCGATCCATCGCGCGACGTCACCGCTGGGCAGCGGGCCGGTCGGCGCGGACGAACTCGGCCCACCGTGATACGGCGTTCCCGACGACGTGCCGTGGGAGGTTCCCGAGTCGTTGTGCCCGGACATCAGCTGGCTCGACCGATCCGGCGAAGGCGCGGAGACCGGGGCTCCCGACGTGGCGGCCGGTGCGGTGGCGGCGGGCGCGGTGGGGGCCGCGGGTACGTTCGCGCTCGGCTCACCGAGCCCGGCGAACGCCGCCTCCAATTTGCCCGCCGCGCCATCGACCTGGGTCTCGGCTCGGTTCGCCACGTCTTCGGCGGTCTTCAAGGCGTTGGTCAGCTCCCACGTCCGCGAGGCCGCCTGGAGCGCTTCCTGGAAGACGAGTCCCTCGACGTCGGCCTTGTCCGCGTGCGCCCGGAGGTAGTCGATTCGAGTCTTGGCATCGACGGTGCCGTTGGGCGCGACATCGAAGGGCGGCGTCTGGTTCAGTGCGTCGTCGCGCAGGCTCAGTACCTTGGCCTTCGCCTCGGTCAGGTTCTGCACCTGGGTGGTGAGCGCGGTCTTCAACTCGAGCAGCGCGGCGCTCACCGCGGAGGCGCGCGTCTTCTCGGTCTGCATCCGGGCATTCGCCGCGTTGCCGGCGGATCCGGACCACTGCTTCGTGTCGGCGAGCGCTTTCGTGTCGTCCGCGCCCTTGCCGACCGCGTTGTCCAGCCCCTGGGACATCCGTTCGGCGAGCGCGCCCGCCGCCGAAAGCTGCTCCGGCTGCCAGTTCTCGACGTCTGGAACGGTGAGCGTCATGGCAGCTGGAGCCCTATCGCGCGCAGCTTCGCCGCGAAGTCGTCCTCGGCCAGCTCGTACTTGCCCGCCGCGTTGTGCAGGTTGTCGGCGATCGTGGTCAGGCGCGATCCGATCCGCTCCAGGCAGCGGTGCGCGGCGTCGTTCGCGCGCTGGGCCACCGGACCGAAATCGGTGCCGGGCAGCGCGCCCGCCGCGACGCCGAGACCCTCGCCTGCGCCGAGGTCGGTGACCGACGTGGCCTCCGTGCGCAGCGTCTGCGCGAAGGAGCGCAGCGCCGCCGGGTCGACCTGCATCGTCGTCGCAGGTTGTGGCTGGTTTTGCTCGACCATGAATCCCCCTTCCCTCCCGACCGCGAGGTCGCGGCCAGCATAGCAAAATCGGGCGTCCGGACGGGCGTGCTCGGTGGGCGCCCGTTATGTTGTCGGTGTGGCGCCGGCGCGGATCAGGCCGGTGCGAGGACAGAGAGGTCGGCACATGCGCGCAGCCCAGGTCAGCAAGCTGGAGGGACCGGAAGCGGTTCGGATCGTCGAGATCCCGGAGCCCGCGGTCTTCCCGGGCGGCGTCGTGATCGACGTGCACGCGGCGGGCGTGGCCTTCCCGGACGTGCTGATGACGCGCGGCCTCTACCAGATGAAGCCCGAATTGCCGTTCGTCGTGGGCGGCGAGGTCGCGGGCATCGTCCGGGAGGCTCCCGAGGACGCGCACGTGCGGCCGGGTGACCGGGTGGTCGCGCTGACCATGCTCGGCAACGCGATGGCCGAGACGGCCGTCACGCCCACCCAGATGGTGTTCCGGCTCCCCGACAACGTCTCGCTGGAGGCGGGCGCCGGCATCCTGTTCAACGACCTGACCGTGCACTTCTGCCTGCGCACCAGGGGCAGGCTGGCGGAAGGGGAAACGGTGCTGGTGCACGGCGCCGCGGGCGGCATCGGCACCTCGACGCTGCGGCTGGCGGCCGCGCTCGGTGCGGGCCGGGTGATCGCCGTGGTGAGCACTGAGGAGAAGGCCGAGGTCGCACGCGCCAACGGCGCCACCGATGTGGTGCTGACCGACGGCTGGCTGGCGGCGGTGAAGGAGCTGACCGGTGGTCGCGGTGTCGACATCGTGCTCGACCCGGTCGGCGGTGACCGTTTCACCGACAGCATCCGTTCGCTCGCCTCGGCGGGCCGGTTGCTGGTCGTCGGCTTCACCGCGGGGGAGATCCCGACCGTGAAGGTCAACCGGCTGCTGCTGAAGAACGTCGAGGTGACCGGCGCGGCGTGGGGCGAATGGGTGATGTCGCATCCCGGCTACCTGCAGGAGCAGTGGGCCGAGGTGGAGCCGCTGCTGGCCTCCGGCAAGATCGCGCCGCCGCAACCGGTGCTGTACCCGCTGGACAAGGCCGCGGAGGCGGTCGCCTCGCTGGACAACCGGACGGCCACCGGCAAGGTCGTGGTCACCCTGCGCTGACTCGTCAGGTCCGCCCCGTCATGAAACTGTCCAACCGGGTATTGAACCGGACCCTGCTGGCTCGCCAGCATCTGCTCGAGCGCTCGCCGCGGACGGCACACGAAATGTGTGATCATCTCGTCGGATTGCAGGCGCAGGATTCGCCGCCGCCGTTCGTCGGATTGTGGAGCCGCATCGAGGCCTTCGATCCGTCGACGGTGTCGGACGCGCTGGAGGACCGCTCGCTGGTCCGGATCACCTTGATGCGCGGCACCATTCATCTGGTCACGCCGCCCGACGCGCTGCGGATCGCGCCGCATGTGCAGCCGGAACTGGAAAAAGCGCCCTTCCGCAAGGGCTTCAACTACGGCGCCATGGTCGGACTCGACCCGGAGGAGGTGCGCGGGCAGGGCGAAGCGGTGCTCGGCGACGAGCCGATGTTCGCGGCGGACCTGCGCGCCCGCGCCGCCGAGCGCTACCCCGACCGCGACCCGGGCGCGGTGGTGCAGACCTGGCTGTATCAGCTGCCGGTGTTGCAGACCCCGCCGCGCGGGAAGTGGAAGAACAGCGGCAGGCCGATCTGGTCGCGGGTCGAGCCCTGGTTGGGCGCGCCGCTGGACCCCACGTATCCGTTGGCGGAGTTGATCTTTCGCTACCTGCGTGCGTTCGGTCCGGCGAGCACCATGGACATGCAGACCTGGTCGAAGCTGCCCGGGATGAAGAAGGCCGTCGCCGAACTCGGCGATCGGGTGCGCACGTACACCGACGAGCGCGGCCGCACGCTCTACGACGTCGCCGACGGCGCGTTGGCCGATCCGGACGTCCCCGCTCCGGTGCGGCTGCTCGGCTGGTACGACAACGTTCTGTTGTCGCACCAGGATCGGACGCGGATCGTGCCCGACGGCGCCGCTCCTCCGCTGCGCGCATTCGCGGCTCAGGTCTCTCCGGTGCTGGTCGACGGCTTTCTCGCGGGCTTGTACAAGGTCTTCGCGGATGCGAAGTCCGCCCGGCTGCGCATCAGCCCGACCCGGAGCTGGACGAACGCGGAGCGCGCTGAGGTCGAGGCCGAGGCCCACGCTCTGCTCGCCTTCTTGGAGGAGGGCAAGCGGGGAAGCGTCGAAATCCTGGACGTGCGCGCCGACCTGCGCCCCTGAGCCGGATCGGTTACGGCTCGCGGGCCGGACGATAGGCGGGCGCCTTGGTGGTCCCGGTCGGGCTCAGCGTGCGCAACAGCGGCAGCGCCCGGCGTTCGACCACGGTGGACAGCACGATGACGCTGTGCGAGCGCACCACCGGGGAGGTCCGGTCGATGCTCAGCAGCACGGCCTGCAACCCGGCGTGCGAGTCGGCGCCGATCCGGCACAGCACGTCGCCGGTGCCGGTGGTGGCGTAGGCCTCCAGCACGCCGGGAATGGCGTCGAGTTCGGCGGCCACCGCGTCCAGCGCGCCCTGGGCGATCTCCAGCGTGACGAACGCCTGCACGTCGAACCCCGCCGCGGTGACGTCGATCTGCGGGTCGTAGGAGGCGATCACGCCCGACTCCTCCATGCGCGCGATCCGGGACTGCACCGTGGCCCTGGCGACCCTGGTCCGGCGGGACAGTTCGAGAATGCCCGCTTTCTGGTACTCCTGCATCGCGGTGAGGATGGCGAGGTCGAGTTCGTCGAGCTTCGCCGATGTGCGCGCCATGGCGGCCTCCGTTCGAGCACCGGGCCGGGCTTGCTGCCCGTCGCCTCGATGCTATTCAAATTGTGCAGCACCATGCGCTATTTGCTAGACGAATTCGCCACCCTGCCTATCCGGATCAGACGCTGTTGCCTATCCGGCGGACCCGGCGATTTCCTTGGTCCATGACCATCGAGCACTTGCCGGGCGCCCGGTCCGGCGCCGTCCCCAGCGACGGCGAGCTGCGCACGCTCGTGGGGTTGGTAGACCACGACGACAGCGGTGACCCGTTTCCGGTCATCGGGTGGGACGCCCTGGTCTGGGTGGTGGGCAACGCCACGCAGACCGCGCACTTCCTGGAATCCGCCTTCGGGATGCGGTTGGAGGCGTATTCGGGTCCGGAGACCGGCAATCGCGACCACAAGGCGTTCGTTCTGCGCAGCGGCGCGGCGCGCTTCGTGATCACCGGAGCGGTGCATCCGGACAGCCCGCTGGTCGCCCACCACGATCGGCACGGCGACGGCGTGGTCGACATCGCCCTCGAAGTGCCCGACGTCGACCGGTGCGTCGCGTGGGCGCGCGCACACGGCGCGAAAGTGCTGGTCGAACCGCATGACGACACCGACGACTTCGGCACGGTCCGCTCGGCCGCGCTGGCCACCTACGGCGAGACCAGGCATACCTTGGTCGACCGGTCCGGTTACTTCGGGCCCTACCTGCCCGGCTATGTCGCCCGCCGCTCCCACTATCAACGGCGCGACGGCGCGCCCGCCCGGCTGTTCCAGGCGATCGACCACGTCGTGGGCAATGTGGAACTCGGGCAGATGGACGAGTGGGTCGAGTTCTACCGGCGGGTCATGGGGTTCACGAACATGGCCGAATTCGTCGGCGACGACATCGCCACCGAGTACTCGGCGCTGATGAGCAAGGTCGTCGCCAACGGAAACCACCGGGTGAAGTTCCCCCTCAACGAGCCGGCCATCGGCAAGAAGCGCTCGCAGATCGACGAGTATCTGGAGTTCTACCGAGGCCCCGGCGTCCAGCACATCGCGCTCGCCACCGGCGACATCCTGACCTGCGTGGACGCCTTGCGCCGGGAGGGGGTCGAATTCCTGGAGACACCCGCCGCCTATTACGAGGACCCGGAACTACGCGCCCGCATCGGCCGGGTCCGCGTCCCGGTCGAAGAACTCCAGCGCCGTGGCATTCTGGTCGACCGCGACGAGGACGGTTACCTGTTGCAGATCTTCACCAGGCCGCTCACCGACCGCCCCACGGTCTTCTTCGAACTGATCGAGCGCCACGGCTCCCTCGGCTTCGGCAAGGGCAATTTCAAAGCCCTGTTCCAGGCGATCGAACGCGAGCAGGAGGCCAGGGGCAATCTGTGATCGGGGCGGGCGATCTTGTCGAGCATCTTCGGCGAGTGCGTCGGTAGAGTTCTTTTCATGCGGATCAAGTCGGCAGTCGGCATCACGGCAGCCTTGGTGCTCGCACTGGCGGGTTGCGGTTCGGGGGAGGAGACCGAGGACTCGGGTCCGTCCCGTCCGGCGCCGAAAGTGGTGGCGCTCGGACCGTTCGTCGGGGAGTGTGGTCACGTGACCGACGACGAGGTGCGCACTCTCGGTGGCCTCGGCCGGATCTCCGGGGTGTTCCGCAACGCCGTCGGCTGCAATTGGCAGTCGGCCGGAATCGGTTCGCCGAGTATCACATTCGCTTCCTACCGGGGTAGTCCCATCGAACGGGAACGGGCGTGGGTGTCCGTCGAAGGCCGTGCGCCCGATCCGATAAAAGTGGGTGGGCGGGATGGCTTCGCCGCTTTGGATCCCACCGGCGTGATCTGCGATCTGGCGGTGCAGCTCGGCGACGATTTCTTCGAGTGGTCCACCAACATCGGCTCGTTCGGCGCGGGGTCCGGCAACCCGTGCGACCGGAGCCGCGCTCTCGCCGAGCTGACTCTGCAACGGATTCAGTGAGGGGTGACGAGTGAACGTCGGCCGAGACCTGTGCAGGCGCGGCGCGGCCGCGGTCGCCGCGGTGGCCCTCGCGTTGTCCGCGGGCGGGTGCAGCCAGGTGATCTCCGGAAACGCGCAGCCGGTGGGCGCGAGCCAGCCGGTCAACTCCAGGCTGGATAAATTGCTGCGGGAATGCGAGATCCTCTCCCACGACCAGATCGGCGAGGCGATCGGTGAGAGTGTCCAGGTCAGCGACTCGTTCTTCGGCGCCGTCTGCATGTGGGACCTGATCGGCGCGCCCGGCGGTAATGGGATGGCCACGCTCAACTGGTACGAGAACGGGACGCTGAGCAACGAGAAGCAGACGAACGGCAAGCTCGGCTACGAAACCACCAACATCACCATCCAGAGTTCGCTGGCACTGCAGATCCGCAGGCCGAAGGACCCGGACTCCTGCGGTGTGACGGCGAGTGCGCCGGACAACGGCGTGATCGGCTGGTGGATCAACTACCGGCCCGGCTCGGGCCACCCCGATCCGTGCGACGCGGCGAAGAAGCTGATGGAAATGACCCTGAACCTGGCCAGGTAGACGATCCCCGAACCGACCCGCTTTGACCCTGTGTCCCGGCCACGGGTATCGTGGATCGCTGTGCCCGGAAGCATACGGGCAAGTTCGTGCGTGACCGTAGGCCAGCGAAAGCGGCCGACGACTCCAGCGTGCCCGGGTTCAGGGCTCCGCGCCGCGCGCGACACGCCCGACCTCGGGACGCGAGAAACGTGGCCGGACGTGCGAGTGAAAGCTCGATGACAGCGGTGTGAACGACGGGCCCGGAATGGAAGCTTGCTTCCACGACAGGCCCCGGGAGCGCCGCGAACTCATAACAGACATGAAGTCCACACACCGCGTTAACTAATAAGGAAAGCCGGTCTATGCCAACCATCAACCAGCTGGTCCGCAAGGGTCGCCGCGACAAGGTCTCCAAGACGAAGACCGCGGCCCTGAAGGGGAGCCCGCAGCGTCGTGGCGTGTGCACCCGCGTGTACACCACGACCCCGAAGAAGCCGAACTCCGCGCTGCGCAAGGTCGCGCGTGTTCGCCTGACCAGCTCGGTCGAGGTCACGGCCTACATCCCGGGCGAGGGCCACAACCTGCAGGAGCACTCGATGGTGCTCGTGCGTGGCGGTCGTGTGAAGGACCTCCCCGGTGTCCGCTACAAGATCATCCGTGGCTCGCTCGACACCCAGGGTGTGAAGAACCGCAAGCAGGCCCGCAGCCGTTACGGCGCCAAGAAGGAGAAGAGCTGATATGCCACGCAAGGGCCCCGCACCCAAGCGTCCGCTGATCAACGACCCGGTCTACGGGTCGCCGCTGGTCACTCAGCTGGTCAACAAGATCCTGCTGGACGGCAAGAAGTCCACCGCCGAGCGCATCGTCTACGGCGCGCTGGAGCAGGCGCGCGAGAAGACCGGCACCGATCCGGTCGTCACCCTCAAGCGCGCGCTGGACAACGTCAAGCCCGCACTCGAGGTCAAGCCGCGCCGCGTCGGTGGCGCCACCTACCAGGTGCCGGTCGAGGTCCGTCCGGGCCGCTCCAACACCCTGGCGCTGCGCTGGCTGGTCAACTACTCGCGGGCTCGCCGGGAGAAGACCATGGTCGAGCGCCTGGCCAACGAACTGCTCGACGCCAGCAACGGCCTCGGCGCCTCGGTCAAGCGTCGCGAGGACACCCACAAGATGGCCGAGTCCAACCGGGCCTTCGCGCACTACCGCTGGTGACGTCTGCCCGGCCCGTCGTCTGGGTCGGGAGGCACAGCCGGAACGCGGCACTCACCGGCCGCGTCCGGCGTTGACAAAGAGGCGACCACAGGGTCGTCCCCGATAATCCCAACTAGCTACGAGCGGGGAAGATTTCCGTGGCACAGGACGTGCTCACCGACCTGAACAAGGTCCGCAACATCGGCATCATGGCCCACATCGATGCGGGCAAGACGACCACAACCGAACGCATCCTCTTCTACACCGGCATCACCTACAAGATCGGTGAGGTCCACGACGGCGCCGCCACGATGGACTGGATGGAGCAGGAGCAGGAGCGTGGTATCACCATCACCTCCGCGGCTACCACGTGCTTCTGGAAAGACAACCAGATCAACATCATCGACACCCCCGGGCACGTCGACTTCACCGTGGAGGTGGAGCGGTCGCTGCGCGTGCTCGACGGCGCCGTCGCGGTGTTCGACGGCAAGGAAGGCGTCGAGCCGCAGTCCGAGCAGGTGTGGCGTCAGGCGGACAAGTACGACGTGCCGCGGATCTGCTTCGTCAACAAGATGGACAAGCTCGGCGCGGACTTCTACTTCACCGTGCAGACCATCAAGGACCGCCTCGGCGCAAAGCCGCTGGTCATCCAGCTGCCGATCGGCGCGGAGGACACCTTCGAGGGCATCATCGACCTGGTCGAGAACAACGCGAAGGTCTGGCGCGGCGAGACCAAGCTCGGTGAGCAGTACGAGGTCGTCGAGATCCCGGACGACCTGAAGGAGAGGGCCGAGCAGTACCGCCAGGAGCTGCTCGAGACCGTCGCCGAGTCGGACGAGGCGCTGCTGGAGAAGTTCTTCGGCGGCGAAGAGCTGACCGTCGAGGAGATCAAGGGCGCCATCCGCAAGCTGACGGTGACCTCCGAGCTCTACCCGGTGCTGTGCGGCTCCGCGTTCAAGAACAAGGGCGTGCAGCCCATGCTGGACGCGGTCATCGACTACTTGCCCTCGCCGCTGGACGTGGAGGCCACCACCGGCCACGTGCCCGGCAAGGAGGAGGAGCTGCTCACCCGCAAGCCGAGCGCCGACGAGCCGTTCGCGGCCCTGGCGTTCAAGATCGCGGTGCACCCGTTCTTCGGCAAGCTGACCTACGTCCGGGTGTACTCCGGCAAGGTCGACTCCGGCGCCCAGGTCATCAACTCGACCAAGGGCAAGAAGGAGCGTCTGGGCAAGCTGTTCCAGATGCACTCCAACAAGGAGAACCCGGTCGGCGCCGCCTCGGCGGGCCACATCTACGCGGTCATCGGCCTGAAGGACACCACCACCGGTGACACCCTGTGCGATCCGCAGAACCAGATCGTGCTCGAGTCCATGACCTTCCCGGACCCGGTCATCGAGGTCTCCATCGAGCCGAAGACCAAGTCCGACCAGGAGAAGCTGGGCACCGCGATCCAGCGCCTGTCCGAAGAGGACCCGACCTTCTCGGTCAAGCTCGACCAGGAGACCGGCCAGACCGTCATCGGCGGTATGGGCGAGCTCCACCTCGACATCCTGGTCGACCGCATGCGCCGCGAGTTCAAGGTCGAGGCGAACGTCGGTAAGCCGCAGGTGGCCTACCGCGAGACGATCACCAAGCGGGTCGAGAAGCTCGAGTTCACGCACAAGAAGCAGACCGGTGGCTCCGGCCAGTTCGCGAAGGTGATCATCGGGCTCGAGCCGTTCGTCGGCGAAGACGGCGCGCACTACGAATTCGAGAACAAGGTCACCGGTGGCCGTGTGCCGAAGGAATACATCCCTTCGGTGGACGCCGGCGCCCAGGACGCCATGCAGTACGGTGTGCTCGCCGGCTACCCGCTGGTGAACATGAAGGTCACGCTGCTCGACGGTGCCTACCACGACGTCGACTCGTCGGAAATGGCGTTCAAGATCGCAGGTGCGCAGGCGCTCAAGGAAGCGGCTCGCAAGGCCGGTCCGGTGATCCTCGAGCCGCTGATGGCGGTCGAGGTCACCACGCCCGAGGACTACATGGGCGACGTGATCGGCGACCTGAACTCCCGCCGTGGTCAGATCCAGGCCATGGAGGAACGCAGTGGTGCCCGTGTCGTCAAGGCGCTGGTTCCGCTCTCGGAGATGTTCGGTTACATCGGTGACCTGCGGTCGAAGACCCAGGGCCGGGCGAACTACTCCATGGTGTTCGACTCGTACGCGGAGGTTCCGGCCAACGTGTCGAAGGAGATCATCGCCAAGGCGACCGGCGAGTAAATGGCTCCCGGGCGTTTGTAATACCCCTTTCCCCGTCTCCGCGGGGATGACCCCGCACTGCTGCAACTGCACGCACCAACAAGTCCAGGAGGACAAACAGTGGCGAAGGCGAAGTTCGAGCGGACGAAGCCGCACGTCAACATCGGCACCATCGGTCACGTCGACCACGGCAAGACCACGCTGACCGCAGCGATCACCAAGGTGCTGGCTGACAAGTACCCGGATCTGAACGAGAGCTTCGCGTTCGATCAGATCGACAAGGCGCCGGAGGAGAAGGCTCGTGGTATCACGATCAACATCTCCCACGTCGAATACCAGACGGAGAAGCGCCACTACGCGCACGTCGACGCCCCGGGTCACGCCGACTACATCAAGAACATGATCACCGGTGCGGCGCAGATGGACGGTGCCATCCTCGTGGTCGCCGCCACCGACGGCCCGATGCCGCAGACCCGTGAGCACGTGCTGCTCGCCCGTCAGGTCGGCGTGCCC
Organism: Nocardia sp. NPDC005745; assembly: GCF_040630775.1. Lineage (NCBI taxonomy): Bacteria > Bacillati > Actinomycetota > Actinomycetes > Mycobacteriales > Nocardiaceae > Nocardia > Nocardia sp. NPDC005745. The sequence continues at coordinate 82,745 of NZ_JBEXYF010000026.1, read as the reverse complement.
TACATCCTGGTCGCGCTGAACAAGGCCGACATGGTCGACGACGAGGAAATCCTCGAGCTCGTCGAGATGGAGGTCCGCGAGCTGCTGGCCTCGCAGGAGTTCGACGAGGACGCGCCGGTCGTGCGGGTCTCCGGTCTGAAGGCGCTCGAGGGCGACCCGAAGTGGTCGGAGTCGGTGCTGGAGCTGATGGCCGCGGTGGACGAGTCCATCCCGGACCCGGTTCGTGAGACCGACAAGCCGTTCCTGATGCCGGTCGAGGACGTGTTCACGATCACCGGTCGTGGCACCGTCGTCACCGGTCGCGTCGAGCGTGGCGTGATCAACGTGAACGAGGAAGTCGAGATCGTCGGCATCCGCCCGGAGAAGACCAAGACCACGGTCACCGGTATCGAGATGTTCCGCAAGCTGCTCGACCAGGGCCAGGCGGGCGACAACGTCGGTCTGCTGGTTCGTGGTATCAAGCGTGAGGACGTGGAGCGCGGCCAGGTCGTCGTCAAGCCGGGCACCACCACCCCGCACACCGAGTTCGAGGGCCAGGCGTACATCCTGTCGAAGGACGAGGGCGGCCGCCACACCCCGTTCTTCAACAACTACCGTCCGCAGTTCTACTTCCGTACGACTGACGTGACGGGCGTTGTGACCCTGCCCGAGGGCACCGAGATGGTCATGCCCGGTGACAACACCGAGATGCTCGTCAAGCTGATCCAGCCGGTCGCCATGGACGAGGGTCTGCGCTTCGCGATCCGCGAGGGTGGCCGCACCGTCGGCGCCGGTCGCGTCACGAAGATCATCAAGTGATTCACTGAATCGCTGGGAACGGCGCCGCTCCTTCGGGAGCGGCGCCGTTCTGCGTTTCGGCACGATGCGGACCGGGTCCTTACATCCGAGGTAGTGTGGATGTTATGAGTGCTGCCTACGACGTCGTTCCCTTCAGCGACCTACTGCATAAGCCTGCAGTCACCGCGAAGCTGCTGGACGACGTGCGCGCGTTGCGGCTGCGTCGGCGCGACGCCGATGATCTGGCGCTCATGCGAGTCGCGCAGATGGATGCCGAAGGTGTGGTCGTTGATTTCACAGCGCGACTGCTCGCGGGTCTGGTCCGTCGCCTGGGTCCAGAGGCGGTGCGGGCTGTCTTGCCCGATGCCGTGCCGTGGGTCAGCTTCCTTCCGGAAGGGGACCTCGACGAGTTCCTCGGCGAGTTGGTCGCGGTAGCGCAGGGCGCGGCGGCCTTGGAGAACCTCGCGCCCCTGGCCACGCTGTTGAGGCAGTGGCGGCACACGGCCGAAATTTATGCCGATCCGGCACTATTGGCGATTCTGACCCGTGAGCCGGAAGGGGATCTCGGGCCGGTCCCGTTGCCCGAGTCCGAGGAGTCGGCCTGATGAGTCCGAAGCGGGGCGATCGCGTCGCATCGCCCGCGGTCGGTGAAGAATTCGAAGTCCGCTTCGCGACAACCGAAGCCTGTAACGGTTGGGAGCATCTGGCGCAGCACGCAGCCGCCAATCTTCGTCGGGCGTTCGACACGATCCGATCGAATCCCAGGGCATCAGCGAACCCGGAGCGACAGCATCGTCTCAAGGGCTCGATGGGATCGGCGGTGTGGAAGGGCTTTACGCTCGAGCGCTGGCAGTACGAGGTCACCAGCGGAGGCAGGATCTGGTACTTGATCGATGACGAGAATCGCACCGCCTGGATAACGCACGCGGGAACAGGTCATCCGAAGGCCACGGAGTAACGTTGATTCGCCGGTCGACGCGCCCGGTTTCCGGGTAGTACAGCGGCGCGTGATCAGCAAGCGTAAGCGCGGCCGACGGCCGGTTCGCGATCGGCCTCCGGCACTTCGCGCAGGCAGCCGAGCGGGACGACGCCTTCGCTGCTCATCTGCACGCCCGTCCGCGTCGTGGGATTCACGCAGGTGAGTCCGGTGGTCGCGAGGCGGCAGAGGTAGTCGCCGAAGGTGAGCGTGCTGTCGTACGGCAGGGTTTGACCCGTACCGTGGATGAAAAGGCCCGGATCGCCGCGGAATTGGCCGACGGTCATCCGCTGCCCCGAGTAGGTGACGTACCCGCCGAACCAATTTCCGAAGCCTTCGCCGGGGGCGGGGGCGGGATCCTTCAGTTCCACCATGCAATCGAATCCGTCCATCTCCAGCGCGGTGCCGGTGATGCAACTGATCTTGCCGGTAGGACTGACGAACGCGATGTCGTCCCTCAGATCGGTCGTCGGCCCGCCGTCGAGGCGGGCCGAGTGAAAGGCTCCGAGATCGACCGGGTTCCCCTGCCGCACCCAAGCGACGCGATCCGGCAAGCCGGCCTCCGGCCCGGAGGCATGCGCCGACGGGCCTGGCGGCGAACCCGGAACCGGCTGCGGGTCACCGCCGACGGTCTGCGAGCACGCACTCGATACCAGCACTACACCGACCAACACAGCCCACCGCATACCGCACACGGTAGCCGTTGCGCTCGAAAGAACTCTCCCCGCGGAGCGCACGCTCGCCTGGCGCACAACGATTTCGTTTGCGTCTTCCTTGCTCTCGGTGTCCATTCGGTCATTCATGCGAATGACCTGCGGTGTGGTTGTTTTCGGCGAACCGATTTTGATCGAAGCATCGGGTGCGTAATTCGTTGGTGATTCAGCGACAGGGCAGACTCCTGTGGAAGCTGTCCGATATGCCGGACGGCTTAGCCTGGTCGAATGAAGGAGATCGGCTCCAGGGCACGAACTTTGCCCGCACCGCCTCGCGCGGTCTGGCAATCGCTGACCGAGCCTCGACGCCCAGGCGCGCGGCATTGGCTCAACCTGCTGCCGGACGAGGTAGAACCGACGGTCTCGAACGCTGACGAGCCAACCGCCGTGACGTGGTCGTCGCTGTGGCCCAGCAGGCCCCGCGATCGAGTGCGTTTCGACTTGGCGGCTGTCGACGGTGGGTGCACATCGCTGCGGTTCACGTTACTGGCATACGGACAGCATCCTGACGAGAGCAAGATCGGACACCTCCGCCGTCGCCTCAACCAACTGCTCTTCGCCGATCTTCGGTACTCCTTCGGGCAGTGATAGGCCATATCGCCGAGCGTGCGTTGATGGAAGGGGGCGGCTTCCGTCGCACGCCGGACGTTTTACAACTGCGATGCCCACCGGGGTGCGGGGGAGTTCGCGGTGGTGACCAGCAGGCGGTGTAGCACCTGCGCGGGCGGTGCGGCCTGTGCGGCGTTGAGGACGACGTCGGTGAATGCCTCGGCCAGAGCGGTGGCGGGCCGGAATCGTCCGCGGTCGAAACTGTGTCCGCTCAACTGCGACCGCCATTCCTGGAAGCTGGACACTGTGCGGTTCAACGAACCTTTGTCCTCTGGGCTCAGTTGCGGCAGATAGGCCGTGAGCAGCGCTCGCTGTGCGGCGGCGTGAGCGCGGAAGCAGCCTGCCCCGTCGAGCGCTCTGCCGAGTTCCCGCACGATCGACGAGTACACCGGCCGCCGTGCGCATCCCGGCGCGAGCAGGCCCGCGTTGTCGGCCGTGGTGACGGTTTGCTGCAATTGCTGGGGGTCGGTGGCAGCACGCAGCGCCAGCACGATACGTGCGGTAGGCAGCGTTTCGGCTGCCCCCGGAAGGCGCTGATCGGGAGCGCCATCGAAGTCGCGCGCTGCGTCCGGTGCCGTGACCGAATCCCATTCCAGCAGAGCCGTTTCACCGTCAGTCAGTTCCTCGATCCCGATGGCGCGCAGGGCTATCTGCGGGTATCGCGGCAGCACATCGTCCACTGCGGCGACGATTTCGGTCAGTACCTCCACCGCTACGCCCGGAGTGTCGAAGCCGAAGGCTCGCACGCCGTGGCGCTCGGCCAGTTCTCTGGCCAGACGGGCCGCGACCGACTCACCGGAGGCGTTCACTTTCCGGTCCGGTTTCTCGTCTTTCTGGTCCGGTCGTGCGGTGGGTCGGCCGGGCACGCGCGGCGGAGAACCGGGTGTGCCCGCGTCCGGGGCGGACACTCTCGGCGGTCGACCTGCGGTGTTGGACCACGGCGTGCTCGACCCCGGCGCGGCGGGTTGCTTCGCGGCGGATGGCGTGGCGGCGGCTTGCGGGGCAGCGGTTCGCCTCGTTTCGGCGTTGGCCCTCGTCCACGGCGACGACGGCCGATTGTCCGGTGCGGGCCGGGTGAGCGCGGCATCCGCCCGATGAGCCGGGTTCACGCTCGGGCCGGGTAAGCCCGGCTGCTCGGTGCCGCGATGGTCGGCGCCGTTGGGATTCCCCTCGGCCTGGTCCGGCTGCGGACCCGAGGCGGGCTCGCTGCCGGGCGTGCCCGGGGGCTGAGCGCGCGGCGCAGACGAGAGCGGTGCCCGATCGGCCGGTGAGCCGGCGGCGGAAGCCGATTGTCTCGGCGCCGGCGCCGTGACGGCCGCAGTGGGCACGGGAGATCCCGCGAACGGCTGCACGGCGGCGGTGGTTACGTCCGCGGCGCTGGGGTCGAGCCGATGGGTGGGGCCGGCGTCGAGACGCACTGGAAGCGCGGCCGGATCGTTCCGGATTCCACCGGCGGCGTTGTGGATACGCTGCCCGATGGCCCGGTCCTGGTTCTCGAAGTTCTCCGCGAGGTGGCGCAGATCGGTGCCGGCCTGTTGGAGGGCCTCGACGAGGCTGTTCAAGTCGGTCATCGTCCGTTGGTATTCCGGAACGTAGGATTCGGCGAACGCGTGGCCGGCATCGTCTTTGCCCCAGGGTTCGCCTTCCCCCGCCAGGGCAGTGCGCAGCTTCCGCACGGTAGCCGCCACATCCGCCCCGATCTGGTCGAACCGCGGTGCGTGATCGCGCAACTTATCCGGGTCGACCGCAAATTTCTCGCCCACAACTGCTCCCTACGTACCGCGATCCATTGTCGCGGCAGCGCGGTCGCATTTCTCGCCTACGGTGAGACCGCCGCCGCACGGAGCGTTCGATCGCGGCCACCCCCCCCGAAAGTATTGTCTGGCGGAATGCGGGGTTCGGAGATAAAGGTTCGAATTGCTGTCTCATGCGGTAGTTGCATTCTCAACAGTTCGTGACCGTGTCGCGCTCCCTGTCGACTGGTATCTCTCCTGGTCGGGCTTATCGCCACAATTGGGAATAGTTCGCGCGGTCCGTTATGTCTAGATAGTCTCGCAGCGACTGTGAGGGTGCCGGGAGGCAAGCTGCGATGGAATCGAGCGGTTTGCTGGCCGAGGTGCCTTCGGCTGTAAGGGAATTGGTCCTCGGCCACTGGCCGGAGACCGACGTCGACGGAATGCGTCGTAATGGCGACGCGTACCTGGTGGCGTCCGGTGAATTGAACAACTCGGCCGACCGATACGAGATTGAGGCGGCGGGCACCGAGCAGGCCGTTGAGGGCGCCACGTCGACGGCGCTGACCGAACGCCACGGTGTGGTCGTGAAATCCATGCGTGATCAGGCGGCGGTGTGTCAGAGCCTGGGCAAGCAGTGCCACGACGTCGCCGATTCGGCTGTTCAGACGCAACATCTGTTGATCGCGATGGGGATCGCGCTGGCGGCTCAATTGGCCTATGACGCACTGCTGTTCTTCCAAGGTGGTGGCGCGAAGGCGCTGATCGATCGGATCGAGGCCGAGCAGGCGATGGCCGCCGCGGCTGCGCGACTGGCCGCGGAGGTGGGCGAGCGGGCGGTCGCGGGCGCGGCGGAACGAGCCGCGCTGCACACCGCTGTCCACGCGGCGAAGATCGGCCTTCTGACCAGTGCCGCGATCAGTGGTGGCGCACAGCTGTGGGACCTCGAGGCCGGCGTGCGCGACAAGTTCGACGTGGGCGCCTTCTTGGAAATGCTCCTGGGTGGTGTGGTCGGCGGCGTTGCGGGTGCGGAGGTCGGCCGTAGGCTCGCTCCGCGTGTGCTGGGCTGGACGCGCGGCGGAGCAGTCAGTCCCTCCGGCCGGCTCGCCGCGCACTTGGGCGGCACGATGTTGCTCGGCGGCGCGGGCGGCCTCGCGGGTGGTCTGGCCGGTGCGGTGCCCTCGGTGTTGATCCACCTGGACGAGATCCACAGCCTCGGTGATCTGTTCAAGATGGTTCGCGAATCCGCGATCACCGGCTTCGGCAGCGGGTTCGTCGGCGCGGCGGGTAGTGCGATCCGAGTCCACACCGCAGGCCGCAACGCGGTGCGTTCCGAAAGCGAGGCACCGCGACTCGGTCTTCGCCACTGGGAATTCTCGTCGCGCATCAATGAGCTGTTGAGTTCGGGTGAACCACCGCGGGTGGAGGCGATCGAGCGCTTCAGCACCGAGGGCAAGTCGGCGAAAGTGGTGGAGCGGCTCGTCTTCCACGACGGCACCGAGGTTATCCACAAGGTGGTCTCCGATCCGCAACACGCACACGCGGAATTCCTGAGCTCGCTGGTCGGCGACGCGGTGGGCGCACGGGTGCCCGCGGTGCATGTCATCGGCGACCACGTCTACATGGAGGTCGTGCCCGGCACGGTGGCAGCGGAGACGTATCCGCGAAGCGCGTTCCCGCAGGAGGTTCTCAGCGGTCCTGCGGGAATGCGCCAGGGCGTCATGGACGTGCTGATACGCATACCCGATCGGAATGGCGACAACTGGATGGTCGATCCGGCCGGGAACGTGTGGGGAATCGACCACAGCCGCGCATTCGAGAACTTCACCGACGCGCAGTACGTCGTCGGGCCCTTCGCCGAGAACTTCTTGCGCTACGGAGACAACTTCGAAATCTTGTGGAACGACCACGCTCTCACTCGACCGGAGCTGCACGAGATCCGGCAGCGGGTCGAAGAGCTGAGTCCGGTCTTCCACGCCGCGGGCCGTCGGGACTGGTACGACGGCATGCTCCAGCGGATGACCGCGTTGGAGGATCATGCCGCGGGTGGTGGTGACGCCGGGCGTGGGGTCCTGCCGCCCGTGTCACCGCAGTCCCCGGGCTCGGCGCCGGGAATCGTCCCTGGTGAAGGCCGGGCGGTGTCCACCACACCACGACAAGACCGGCCGCCCGGGACCGACGCGTATGGGCGCAACAGCAGGCCACCCACACCGCGCGGCAACGAGGTCAGCGGCTCGGCTGTCGCGCCGCGCGGCCGCGGTGACCAGCCGCCGCCGCTGCCACGGAATGCCGATGGCCCGCTCGTGCGGCAGGAGGAGGTGACGCCGCGGGTCCCGGTCGACGAGGTGGCCTCGGATGCTCGGCCGCCGGTGCGGGACGATTCGCGGGTTCCGGACGAGTCGAGGCCGCGTCCTCAGGTCGATGAGGCGAACCCGGCCGGGCGGCAGTCGGCAGCGGATGAGGCTCCGGCAGCGCATGAAGAGCCGACGCCCCGCGCGCGGACCGCCGAGCCGACGTATGACGGCCCGCCGACACGGCCACAGCCGCGGGTCGAGCTACACGACCAACCGGCGAGCCAGGACCGATACAGGCTCGCAGCGGATGCCCCTCCCGCCGGATTCACTCAGCTCTACCGCCATCCCGATGGTGGCTACGTCGACATGGTGCTGACCGGCCCCGACAACGCGCGCCTTCAGCTTCGCCTGATTCCAGGCCAGGAGTACGTGCTCGGTCGTGGTGACGGCGCGCTGCTGGAACACATGGCCGGCGACCGAGTTTCGCGCCGCCACGCGACGATAACGGTGGACGAGCAAGGCCATGTCCTGCTTCGAGACGACAACTCTATGAACGGCACCTTCGTCGACGGCAAACAGCTGACCGACGGTCGCTGGGTGCGGATCTACGACGGACAAGACGTCATGTTCAGTCGCGATCTTGAACTCGGCGTCACGTTCGAGCGTCAGATGGCCGAAGTGCGGCTGTTCGGCAACGACGGACCGGTTCTGAAGCTCCACCGCGGCCAGGAGATCGAGATCGGTCGTGCGATGGTGCACCCCGAAGCGCCCGGGCGCGACAGTATCTCGCGACGCCACGCGATCGTCGGCATGGATGAGAACGGCCGGGTATGGATCCGGGACGCTGATTCCAGCAACGGCACCAGAGTCAACGGCGATCGGCTCGGCACGGGCGAGCGCCGGATACTGGAGCCCGGGGACGACCTGCGCCTCGGCTGGTATGACAGTACGGCGCAATTCGTCCCGACGGATGCGACGACCGAGGTCGATCCGGTCCGCGTGCGAATCGGGAGCGGCGCGGACGCGACACCGGTGCGGCTCGCGCCGGGAGAAACGGTCGTGATCGGTACCGACGAGAACTCGCCGTTCGCGTCTCAATTGCGCGGGGTCCCCAATGTCGGCGAACGACACGCGACCCTCGGCTTGGACCACGACGGCCGACTGTGGATCCGGGACCACCCGGGTTCCGAAGGGGTATGGGTCAACGGGGACAGGATCGCTCCGAACCAAAGAGTGACCCTCACCGAAGGCGACAACCTGGGGATCGGTCCGGATTACGTCGGCACCGCCCGCATCGGCGGCGAGGCGCCGACTCAGCATCCACCTGCCGAACTGCATTTCGACCCCTTCAAGCGCAAGCTTCCGATACGCCTCGCACCGGGCCAGGAGGTGTCCGTCGACACCAGTGCGCTCAACGGTCATGCGATGGTGATCGGAAGGCCGGGCAGGGAAGTCGTCGTCGGGCGCGATCTCGACGGCCGTGTCTGGGTGCGCGACCCGGACGGAGACAGCTGGATCGGAACCAAGGTCAACGACGAGACCATCCCGGCGGGGGAGAAGCGGTACCTGAACGCCGGAGACAAGGTGGCCTTCGGCGATGTGTCCAGCAGACTCCAGGTGGGCGAAGAAGCGCCGCTGCGGTTGAGATTGTCCGACGACGAGAGCCTGCCCCCGCTCACCCTTCGGCGCGGCGAGGAGCTGGTGATCGGCCGTGGGCAGGACTCGCCGATGGCGGATCATCTGGCGGAGAACACGACGGTGTCGCGCCGCCACGCCACCATCTACCGCGACGAGTACGGCGACGTCTATTTGCGCGACGAGAACTCGACCAGAGGGACCTGGGTCGACAACCGCAAGGTCGATCCTGACGTGCCGGTGCGCCTGCGCCCAGGTGACCAGATTCGCCTCGGCGATTGGGTGGGGGCGGCGCGATTCGAGGACGGCCTCCGGGAAAGCGCTCCGCGCGCATTGCCGGTGAAGCTGAACAACGTACACGGCGACGTGTCCCTCGACTTGGCACGTGGTGGCGAGCCGCTGCTGCTCGGGCGGGACAGCGCGGAACTGCCCGACAGTCTGTCCAGCACCAACGCGATATCCCGTCGGCACGCCAGTCTCGGCGTCTACCCATCCGGCCGGGTCTGGATCCGTGACGAAGGATCGATGAACGGCACCTACGTCAATGGGAAAGCGGTCCAGCCGGGAACGAAGGTCATGCTGCATCCGGGCGACAGCGTGCGGCTGGCGGACGCGTTCGAGTTCATCGTCGCCTACCCGCCTCCCGACGGCGGCGCGTTCGTGAACATCATCGATCGGACACCCGAGACGTTGCGGATGGTCCAGGACATCGCTCGCATGCCCAGCCATATCTACGCGCGGGTCAGCGAGCACATGAACGCGGTTCCCGGGGGCGGGATCGTCATCGGAAACCGCCCGATGCTCGAATTACCCGGTACGGAGAGCCTGGTAGGCAGTACCCCGTACGGCCGCAAACCTGGGACGAGCTGGAACACCGTGGGAGGCGTATACCTGGGCGGGCCGCGACGTATCGTGATCAACTCCGGCGGGCGAGGCGGTAGCCTCAACGTGGTTCTGCACGAATTCGGGCATGCCGTAGACGCGGCGTACGGCACCGGTGGGAAATGGCTCAGCGATTCGCAGGGGTGGCGCGACCTGCACTCGGCGATGCTCCAGTCCATCGGCAAGAGCAAACAGTGGAACAGTTATTACGATTCACCCAGCGAAGCGTTCGGCGAGGCATTTTCGGCGTGGCTGCACGGTCCACGGCAGCTTCGCGATTTCGCTCTCGGTGACCGGCAACTCGCGAACCGGCTGAAGGATTATTTTGACAGCGTATTCGGATGACACCAGCCCGCCCATGCTCGCCGAGGACGGCGAGACGATCCTCGTCCGCTTGCGCGGCCGGACCGAGGAAGGCGTCTTCTACAGCGGCTTCGAGGAGTTTTATCCCGGCGACCCCGGATACGACGAGATGCTCCCGGTTGCGAGAGAAAACCCGGTCTCGCAGTCGGAGCCCCCGGAGCGTCCGGTAGACGAGGACACCTTGGCCCGCATCCTGCGGGAAGCGGGATTGGACGGGATGGACCTCGGCAGCGAGTAGCTGTGCCTCGAGATCAGCCATTTGTTTGCTGAAGCTCGAGATGTGTGAATCGGTCTGTGAAATCCGGCTGGTTGCGGGTTTCGAGCGGCAGAATGTGGCAATGCGGACATTTGCCAGATTGTTGCAGGCTGTCGTTGCCGGGGTGCTGGTCGTGGTAGTCGGCCAAGGCATCGTGGCCGCCCCCGCTGTGAGCCACGCCCATATCCAGTTGCCGTGGCCGACGTCCGAGCTGGACGCGGTGCAGGCGTCGGGAGCAGCGCTGGCGGACGGAATCACCGGCACGGTGCTGTGGTCGCGACAGCCGAACACCTCGGTTCCGATAGCCAGCATCACGAAGGTGATGACGGCACTGATCGTGATCAACGCAGGCGACCTCGACCGGGCCATCACCGTGCCGCGAGAAGTCATCGCCTACTGCACCGAGTACGACGCAAGCGACGCAGGCCTGGTCCCCGGCGAGGTGCTCACCGCGCGACAGCTCCTCTACGCGATGATGTTGCCCTCCGGCTGTGACGCCGCCTATGCCCTTGCCGAGGCCTACGGTCCCGGTCAAGACGGCTTCATCGCCGAAATGAACCACACTGCGCGTCACATGGGCCTGGCAGGAACATATTTCACCGATCCAAGCGGGCTGCCCGCCCCCACCGACCACTCCACCTACTCCACACCGGCAGACCTGGTGACCCTCGGTCTGCGCGCGATGAGCCTGCCGGTGTTCCGTGAGATCGCCGGGGCGCAGAGCTATCACGTGCCCGCCGGGCCGGGCAACCGCGCTCACTCGTGGCAGACCACGAACCGGCTGCTGCGCGACTATCCCGGCACTATCGGCATCAAGACCGGATGGACCGATGCTGCGGGAACCTGCCTGCTGTTCGAGACGGTCAGGGCAGGGATACCGCTGATCGGTGTGGTCCTGCACAGCTCACCAGACAGCGACGTCGCCGCGAAGGACGACGCGGCGCGCATGTTGAACTGGGCCTACGGCCCGCTACTGAGCGCGCTGCCGATCGGATAGCGTCGAGTGCGCGGTTTCCCGCAAATATCGTTGTGCACCCGATGATCTCCGACCACAGGAAGACTGTGGCAGTCGCTCGTCGCGGGCTCGTACAGCCAGCGTATGCAGACACACATGGGACAGGTGCGGACGTGGTGTCCGTCGGCGGGCGGGCCTGCCCGGGGCCGCCATCGGCTTCCGAATTCAGTGCTGACCGGCGAAGTCACGGATGAGTGCGCCGGTGCTTCCGGGCTCTTCGACCATGGGTGTGTGGCCACAGTCGAGGCTCTCGATCCGAATGCCGGGGACGCGGCGGTAGTCCTCGAAAGAGTCCGGCTGCCAGCGTTTGTCCTGAGAGCCGTAGAGCACCATGGCCGGCACGCCGAGGTCGATGAGCCGGTCAGTTTCGGTGCGTTCCCGCAGGTAGTCATCCGACGCGGTCGAGGTCGCTGTGAGACTGCGGTAGGTCATGCCACGCAGGTCGGCGACGAACCGGTCGGGGATCTGCACGTCCCGGGTGAACGCGGAGCTCATGGCTTGCCGGAGGACGACGTCCGGGAGCAGCGGCCACAGCGGCTGCCCGATCGCCGGAACGAACAGGAGGTTGCCGACCGGACCGCTGCCGGTGACGGCGTCCAGGCGGGGTCCGGAGTCGATCAGCATGATCGCCGACACCAGGTCGTGGCGCTGTTCGGCCAGCGAGGTGGCCACGTAGCCCCCGGAAGAATGCCCGACGACGATCGCCTGGCGCACGCCCAGCCGGTCGAGCACGGCCCCGACTCGGCTCGCCTGTTCGGACGTGCTGTAGCCGCTGTCGGGTTTATCGGACTTGCCGTGGCCGAGTAGATCGATGCGCACGACGTACTGGTCCCGCAGGGCGGGCAACACCGGATCCCAGTAGGCGGTCGAGGCGCCCAGACCGTGCAGCAGCACCAATGCGCGAGCACCGGGTGTTCCGTCGGCGACGACGTGGATGTCTCCGCCCGGCAGGTGCACCATGCGCTCGTGCGAATCGTCGGTCTCGGCGTTCGCCGCCCCGGTCGTGTTGCCGGTGAGCGCGGCGACCAGGGCGGTGACGATCAGCAGCCCGATGTGCTGCCACCGATTCCGTTTTGCGGCGGTGGTGGTTTCGTCCACGGTTCCTCCTTCGATTGGTTGGGACGTCACCACCTTCGGGCACGACAGCGGGGCGCGTATTGAAGAAATGTCAGCGTCCGTGGCCGCTCATACAATCGACGTGTGCCTTGGGATATCGCGCGGCCGGCGCGGCCACCCGCCCTGCGCGGCGTCGACATGGCCGGATTCCATGTGCACGGCGACGGCCCGGAGCAGGTGCGTGTCATTCCGCATCCGGCGGTCACGGTGATCGTCGAGTTCGGCGAGTGCGGCTTCGACGTCCGCGACTCGACGGGCCGCAGCCATTCGGGCAGCCTGACCCTCGGCCTCGCCCGCACCGCGCTTCCGGTCCGCGTCCATGCCGTCGAATGCGTCCAGATTCGCCTGGAACCCGTTGTCGCGCAAGCTATCCTCGGCCTCCCGCCCACCGAGCTGGGTGGAACCATCATCGGTCTGGACGAACTCTGGGGGCGCGAGGCCGGATGGCTGCGCGAGCGCCTGCACGAGACACCGAACTGGCCCGACCGATTCGCCTTGGTCGACACCGCGCTGTCCGCGCGGTTCCGGCACGACCACCGCGTCGACCCGGAGATCGCCTGGGCATGGCGACAAATCAAGCTCAGCCGTGGCCGTCTCCGCGTCGAGCGCCTCGCCGCCGAACTGGGCTGGAGCCGCCAACGACTGTGGTCCCGGTTCGGCACTCGAATCGGCCTGACCCCCAAACGCGCCGCCAAACTGGTCCGCTTCGACCATGCCGTCCACCGCCTCGTCCAAGGACACCCTCCCTCCCGAGTAGCAGCCGACGCCGGCTACGCCGACCAATCCCACCTCCACCGCGACATCCGCGAATTCACCGGCGCACCCCCCACCTCCGCGGCCACCGAACCCTGGCTCACCATTGACGACCGAGCCTGGCCGTCGACGACAGGGATGTAGGCCCGTCCGACATTCGAGCTACCGGCCGGACACTCCCCGCGGTCGGCGAGGTCTGGTTAGACCGGTTTGCTTGGATCGTCCGGCATGCTGGAGTAACTCGTACCGGCCTTGCGGGTTCGGACACGCCGAAACGCCCGTTGATGCCGAGTTCAGGGAGTTCGCACGAGCAGGGACACCATCTCGGCTGCACCGATGAATTTTGTGGGGATCCGTCGTCGATACCGATGGATATACCGACATCGGTGGGCCTGTGCGGGGACCGTTCCAGCGCGGGCAGAACATATGGAGGCAATATGAGCGTCGACGACCCTGCACAGATGCAAACGATCCGGGCCGTGATCCGGACGGGTGAGCAGGGGGCGAAGTGAGCGGTATCAGGGTGTTGGTGGCGGGGGCGAGTATCGCGGGGCCCGCGCTGGCCCACTGGCTGCGCCGCTGGGGGGCTGAGGTGACCGTGGTGGAGCGGGCCCCCGAGCTGCGTCCCGGTGGACAGGCGGTGGACGCGCGCGGGGTGACCAAGGAGGTCATCCGGCGGATGGGGCTGGACGCGGCGGTGCGCGCGGCCCGCACCGAAACCGCAGGCGCACACACCGTGGACGTGGACGGGAACGTGCTGGAAACGTTCCGCGCAGCCGACGACGGCGGTGACGGGTACATCGCGGAGATCGAGATCCTGCGCGGCGACCTGTCCCGGGTGCTCTACGACGACACCCGCGACGGTGTCGAGTACATCTTCGGCGACCGGATCGCCGAGCTCACCCAGGATGCCGACGGGGTCGACGTGGCCTTCGCGGGCGGCGACCGGCGGCGCTTCGACCTGGTAATCGGGGCGGACGGGCTGCACTCGGCGCTGCGAGCGATGGTCTTCGGGCCGCGCGAGCGATTCGTCCGCCACCTCGGTCTCGTGCTGGCCTTCTACAGCGTGCCCAACGAGTTCGGGCTGGACCGCTGGCTGATCGACTACCAGGAGTCCGGTCGCTCGGCCGGTCTGCGGCCCATCCAGGACGCCACCCGGGCGATGGCCATGTTCTCCTTCCCCGCGGGGGACTTCGACGTCGACTACCGCGACATCGCGGCCCAGAAACGCCTGCTGCGCGAGCGGATGGCCGGGATGGGTTGGTTGACCCCGCGCATCCTCGCGCACCTGGACGACACCCCGGACTTCTACCTCGACCAGGTCGCCCAGGTGGTGATGGACCGCTGGTCGAGCGGACGGGTCGGGCTGCTCGGGGACGCGGCGTTCAGCTCGTCGCCGATGTCCGGGCAGGGCACCGGGCTGGCTCTGGTCGGCGCCTACCTGCTGGCCGGAGAGCTGGCCGCCGCCGGATGGGACCCGGAGGTCGGGTTCGCCGGCTACGAGCGGCGGATGCGCTCGTTCGTCGAAGCCAACCAGGAGATCGGCCGGTTGCACGCGCGTAGTCTCGCCGTTCCCGCGCCGGAGGCCGAGCCGGACCCTGATTTCGCCGGCGAATGGTTCACCGAGCTGATCGAACGCGCGCTCAACGGCGTCGAGCTGCCCGACTACGCGGGAGTGGCGGACTCCGGGGCCCCGGCCGAACCGCCGATCACCTCGTCGGCCAAGCCGTAGGCGTCACAGGCCACCCCACCATCGTCTGCCGTATCGCAGTCCGCCCCAGCCGGTCTGGCCGGGGCGGACCTGTGCCGATTCCGCACGGGCTCAGACCGTCGCGACCGGAGCCCCCGCGCCGGTCGCGACGACCCGGCGACGTCGGCTCGGCGCCAGCAGGGTCGGGTGCTGCACGCACCAGGCCGCGATCGAGCAGATCAGCTCCTTCACGCGGGCGGCCTTGCGACCCACGTCGACCTTGGAGGTCGGCTGATCCTCCTTGGTTACCTTCTGCACGATGGCATCGCGGCGGCCGAGGCTGATGCACTGGCTGTTGTAGCCGATAGGGGCATCGGGAACTTCACGTCCGGTCAGCCGAGCGGCAATGGCGTCGGCACCCAGCCAGGCCATCGGGGAGGCGGTGGCGCAGCCCATGCGCAACGTCCTGCCACCCACTCCCGCGGCGTGCGCGGCATCGCCGACGGCGTAGACATCCGGATGCGAGACCGAGCGCTGGGTAGCGTCGACGACGATCCGCCCGGCCTCGGAAACGGTGAGCGTGCTGGCGGCCGCGATCGGGTGCACGGCGAACCCCGCTGTCCAGACGGTCATTTGCGCAGGGATCTCCGCTCCCGCTCGGGTGGCCACGCCGTCTTCGGTGACCCTGGCGACGTCGGCGTGCTCATGGACGGTGATACCGAAGCGTTCGAACGCGCCGCGCAGGTGGCTCTGCGCCTTCTCGTCGAGCCAGTCGCCGACGCCACCGCGCGCGGCCATCGCGATGTTCAGATCCGGGCGCGCCTCGGCGATCTCGGTAGCGACCTCGATACTGGTCAGGCCACCACCCACGACCAGCACGGTTTCGCCCGCCCGCAGTTGGCTCAGGCGTTCCCGCAGCCGCAGCGCGGCGTGCTTGCTCGCCACATGGTGGGCGTGCTCGACAACGCCAGGCACGCCGAAGTCGGCGACGGTGCTGCCCAGGGCGTAGACGAGTGTGTCGTAGGCGAGGGTCTCGGCCCCCTGATCGCCGATCAGTTCGACGGTCTTGCGGTCCGCGTCGAGCGAATCGACCCGTGCGATGCGCACCTCGACGCCGGTGCCGGCGAACATCTTGCGCAGTGGACGAACCGGCAGGTCCTGCCCGGCGGCGAGCTGGTGCAGGCGCACCCGTTCGACGAAGTCGGGATCGGCGTTGACCAGGGTGATCTCGACGTCGTCGCGGTGCAGTCGCTTGGCCAGGCGGCCGGCGGCGGTGGCTCCGGCGTACCCGGCTCCGAGGACGACGATGCGGTGCTTCATGGTGTTGCTCCTGTCTCGGTGGGTTCGGAACTTGAACCGGACAGCCGCACGAATGCTGACAGAAACAGGATGTGATGTGGGTCACCACAAATCGGTGCGTAGGTGGCCCACTGGCGATTGGCGAACGCCGGCTGCCCGCGCCACTGAGTATGGCGACCGTTCCCGTCCGCACCTGCCGATGAGCGGGCGCCCAACACCGAAGCCGCCGACAGTCCCGGTACGTCGTGACGCCCGGCTTGTGTTCAACGATTGCGTTGTGGCACTCCGGTATCCGTGTGTCGATCGGGAGTGCGCAGCGGAGCGCCGACGTGGTGCAGATGTCGCAGCGCTTCGCGGTAAGAGGAGATCAGACCGGTTTCGTGATAGGGCACCCCGATTTCGGCGCAGTAGTCACGCACGATCACCTGGGCCTGACGCAGGTTCGGCGTCGGCATGCTCGGGAACAGATGGTGCTCGATCTGATAGTTGAGCCCGCCGAGGGCGAGGTCGGTCAACGCGCCACCGCGCACGTTGCGGGAGGTCAGCACCTGGCGACGTAAGTAGTCGGGGCGGTCGTTGCCGGTCAAGGTCGGCATGCCCTTGTGGTTCGGGGCGAAGATGCAGCCCATGTACAGGCCGAAGAGGCCCTGGTGGACAGCGAGGAACGCGAAGGCTTTGTCGGCGGGCAGAACCGCGAACAGCGCGGCCAGGTAGGCGGCGAAGTGGCCGAACAGCAGCGCGCACTCCAACCCGCGGTGCTTTATCGATCGATTTCTGAGCGCACGTACACCTGCCACATGGAGGTTCAGGCCCTCCAGCAACAGGAGGGGGAAGAACAGGAACGCCTGCGCCCTCCCGATCAGACGAGCCAGACCGCGGCTGGACCGTGCCTGCTGTTGTGACCAGACCAGAATGTCGGGTGCGACATCGGGGTCGAGTTCCTCGTGGTTCGGGTTGGCGTGATGCCGGGTGTGCTTGTCCTGCCACCAGCCGTAGCCCAGGCCGATGCCAGCGTTGCCGACGAGTCGTCCCACCAGCTCCGTCGGCTGCCGTAGCCGGAAGACTTGGCGGTGCGCGACATCGTGCATGACGAGGGCGACTTGAGCGAACGTCACGGCCATGAACCCCGCGACCAGCAGCGTCCACCACGAATCGCCGATGAGGACGAACGCCGCCCAACCTGCTGCGAACGCGACTCCGACGAGGCTGAGCCGGACGGCGTAGTAGACAGGACGCCGGTTCATCAGCCCCGCCTCGGAAATCCGGCGCAACAGACGGGCGTAGTCACCGTCGGCGCCGCGCCGCGGTGACCGTGGAGATGACTCGGGGACCAAGGCAGATGTCGTCATAGATCTTCCTGAGAGCTGAGTCGGAGACGCCACCTCCGACCGTCGACGATGTCGGCCGGTCGATGTCGGAGTTGGGCGCCGATTTCGATACCCCGAAGCTATCGGCCGGATTCTCGTTGCTCGTAACCCTCTGGTATGACATGGAATCGGACTGGGGGGTGATATTCGAGGTCTACCGCGGAACGAGGCGGCTGGCCGGTTATCGGCCGACACCTCCGGGTCGCCGGACCGGACGCCCGTTCATACCGCTGATCGAGCTCTTGGGTATACCGCCCTGCTGCTGGCGCGATACGATCCGTCGCCCACGCTGCATGCTCGCCCGCTATCTGACCAGTCCTACCCGGTCAGTCGCCGACGAACAGCAGATATCCATTGGCGCGAAGCGCGGTCGACGCCACCCGCCTCAGCAGGTCGACCGCCTGCCGCTCGGCATCGGTCCGTACCTCGATCCCCTCGATCTGATCCAGGATCAAGCCGAGCTGGTACCGGTTGAACATGGTGTCGCCGTACCGGTAGATACCTCGTACCAAACTGGTGTCGGGCTGTGCGGCGCACAGCCCGAACAGCGTTTCGTCCGCATCGTCACCGAAGCGGTGCATCTCGGCATGATTGATGTCCTGTACGACGATGTCATGAGCCACCGTGATCCCTACTTATCTCCTGGGGAGTCAATCGCAATTGTCAGGGGCGGAGTGTTGTCGGTTTGTTGGTGTTCGCTGCCGGAACCGTTGCGCCAGGCCCCGCCACGATGAACCGGTATGTCGGATGTCCTTGCTCATGGGAAAGTCAAGCGCCGGATCCCGGTCACTGAAGCGGAACGAGATGCCGTGGCGAACGTGCTCGGCCAGTTCAATCCTCCAGTGGAGGGATACCGCTACCTCAAGGACCCCCAAGGCGTGCTGTCCGAGCTCAACGTGGTCGCCGTGTAAATTCTCGTGATCCGATCGAGCGGACGGCGGAGTCGTGCGCGGCGGCGGTGCGATTCGGACTTATACCTCCGGGAGCGGCTTTATTCACAGCCGGTTCGATCGATCCGCAGTGAAGACCCGCTCGACCAATTCCGGTGCGGGCATTGGACGTAGGTCGCGCCGATCGAGTGGGACGTTAGTCGGCTCACAGCTAGCACCCAAGGGCGCGGACCTGCGACTCGTGACCTGGGATTTCTTGCGTACCCCGGTTTTCGCCGCTTGTTAAAATGGCCCTGAACTGCGTAGATGATGCGTAGGTTTATGCCATCGGCGGGGCACATCGAACGCGTCCCGCAGGCGAGCGTTCGTCGGTTCCGGATGCGGCAACTATCGCAGATAGTGACATAACCGACCGTCTCGTGGCGGGCTGCCTCCACGCTGATGTTCGAGTCTGGCGCCGAAGCCGTTCGAAGGCTCTATCATCGCATCCCATGGGTGACTACGGCGCCCTACCAGCTCCGCCGCCGATCGGGTAGCGTTCCGACCGGGTGACCTCGGTGATCCGGAACCCGCGGCTCACCTCGAGCACCCGGTCTGCTTCGGCGATCACGTCCCGGTTGTGCGACACCACTATCCACGCGGCACGTCGGCGGTCTGGCATATTCGTCCACAGCTCCCTGACAGTGTGCGCGTCTATAGAGGAATCGCAGTCGTCGACGATGTAAAGGTCCGCCGATCGCAGCAGCATTCTCGCCAGGGTCAGCCGCTGCCGCTGCCCACCTGACAGCTGGCTTGCGCTACCTGAATCGAGGTGGGTGCCGAGGCCGTCGGCGAGTTCGGCGGAACCGGCCGGCATGTGTACCGTTGCGAGCATTCGTTCGATCCGGTCGGGATCGATACCAAGCGACCCGAGGGCGAGGTTGTCGGCGATCGTGCCGCGTACGAACTTCGGCGCCTGCCCGGCGTAGGCGATCCGCGGCGGAACCAGGCGCACGTGGTCGCCAGTGACGTCGATGCCGTTCCAGTGCACCGAACCGAGTCTCACCGCTTGCAACGCCGCGATCTCGCGGACGAGCGTGCTCTTGCCTGCCCCAGTCTCACCGGTGACTACGACCAGCTCGCCCGGTTTCACGGTGAATTCGGTGGTAGGCCGTGACGGATCCGGGGCGCTCGTCCAGCACAGCTGCTGCAACCGGGGCAGCGGCTCGGCTGGGTCGGGCGGTTGTGATCTGCCGAACCCGAGATCGGCCAAACGCGACAGCGACACTTTCCCGCGCTCGTAGCGGGCGAGGATCTTGCCGAAAAAGTACATCTGCTGGCCGAGCCACCCCGAGTATGTGATGAACAGCACCAGTTTGCCGATCTCGAGCCCGTTCGCTCCGATTCGGAGGCTCATGGTGATCAGGACTATGGCGGTGCCGACGGTGACCAAATTTCGGAACAGGTCCGAGAGCAGGTCGGTGTAGACCTGCTGGCGCAGCTGCACGCTACGGCGTCGGCGGAACGCTTCCTCCAGCCCTGTCAGCCGCTGCTCCACCGTTGCCGACAGGCGCAGATCCCGGACTCCGTCGAGGGTGTCGGCGATCGCCGCCCCGATCATCCCCTGCTGCTCGCGGGTCCGAACTTGATAGTCGGCCACCCGCCGTTTGAGCACGACTGAGACGAGCAGCCCGCCGAGCAGAAGCACGAGAGGCAGCGTCATGACGATGTCGGTCACGGCCAGGGCGACCACCGCGATAACGGTAAGCACCGAACGGTAGATGAGGTCGGTCGTCCACTCCAGCAGGCCGCCGATCTCATCGGAATCGTCGCGCAATCGGTTCAGGATCTCACCATCGGCCATGGTGTCCGGGGTGGCCGGTGTGCCCAGCACGTGCGCGAGGGCGCTGACGCGCAGCCACGCACTGGTCCGGAAGATCAGCCGGAACGTGGAGGTCAGCCCGATGTAGAGCACGACGGCGCGCGAGACCATGGCCGCGACGACCGTAGCGAGCAACCACCAAGCGGTCGTGTCAACGGTTCCGCCGTCAACACGGTTCAACAGGATCGACACCATAGCGCCGACCGCGAGCGGAATCGAGTACACCGCCATCCACGCGGTCATCGCACCGGCATAGGAAGCCTTCATCCGCCCGGCTCCGCGGCGCAGCACCGCGACGAGCGAGTCCGTATGTGCGGTCACGCGTTGGCTTCCTTCATGTCGCCGGTCGTAATGGCGCTGTCCACGACCAGGACTCGCCCGTCGTGCATCGTCAGCACCCTGTCTATTCGGGCGAGAGCGCGTTCGCGATGCTCGACCAGCACGACGGTGCGGTCACGGCGGATTTCGTCGATGAGATCCGCCCAACTCTGCTCGATATCGGCGTCCAGCCGTGAGGTTCCCTCGTCGACGATCAGCAGGCTATAGGGACGGATGAGCGCCCGTGCGCCGGCGATCAGCTGTAGCTCACCGGCCGAGAGGGTTCGGCCGCCGGCCCCGATTACGGTGTCGAGACCGTCGGGCAGTAGACGAACCCAGTCCGCCGCGCGCAGGCGCCGCAACACCTGCCAGACTGATTCCCGGTCGATCGTGTCGTCGAAGAGTGTGATGTTTTCCAGCACTGTGGCCGCGAAGACGTGCGCGCGCTGGCTCATCACGGTTACCCGTTGCGCGAATTCGGCAGGGGGGATGTCGGTCACCGGGACCCCGCCAATGTAGACCTGCCCCGAGTTCGGACGGGCGAGCCCGCACAGCAGGTTGACCACCGTGCTCTTTCCGGCGCCTGTGCGGCCCACGATGCCTAGGCTCGTACCTGCGGCTACGTCGAACGACACGTCGGTGAGCGCAAGCCGATCGCCATATCCGAACGTGACCCCGTCGAATCGGACGTCCAATGGGCCAGGGGGCAGTAGCGGTGTGCCCGACGCGGGCGGGGGCGCCGCGGGGATGTCGAGGGTTCGGGCCGCAATCGTCAGGACCGCTACCATCTCTTGTAACAGCCCGGCTTGTGACGACATCTCCTCCATTGGCTTCTGTAGCAGGTCCACGTAGAGGTAGATGACTGTAAGCATGCCCACGGTCATGCCGCCGTGGCCGAGCTGATGCAGGCCGAAGCCAAAGCCGAGCCCGAAGGCCACCGCGATGAAAAGCTGTGTCACTGGCCAGAATGCCCGGCCGCCGATATATGCCTTGCCCTCGCTCCCATACAGCTGATCCAGTCCGGCGCTGGTGCGATCGGTGGCCCAGCCCTGCTGGCCGAGTGCGCGCAGATCGGTGCGGGCGCCGAGGACGTCGCCGATGAAGCCGAACAGTTCCGTCTGCTGGTCCCGCGCAACCTCCCAGCGACGCGCTGCGACGCGCCCGAGCTTCGTCAGCACTAGGCAGGTAATCACCACGAGCAACCCGATTCCCGCACCTGCGCCGGGGATCTGGACGAACAAGATGCCCAGGACGCCGACGGTGATTGCGATGTTGCCGACCAGGCGCAGGCCCGCATCCGAGATCGACCGCGCGACCACATCGGCGGCGCCCTCTACTTTTTCCAACACTTCACCGGTCGGAGTGCGTTCGAGCTCGAGCACTGGCGTGGCGACGGTGAAGTGCCGCAGTAGTTTCGAGCGCAGCCGGTCGGCTACGCGCCACGCGAATCGGACGCCGAGGTAGCTCGCGGTCGCCCGGGCGAGACCGCCTACCGCGCCGATGGCCAGATAGCAGAGGGCGATCCCGATCAGCGCCGTCGAAGTGCCACCGACCCGAGCTCGGTCGATGAACTGCTGAACGATCAGCGGTCCAACGAGAGTGGCGGATACACTGATCAGCAGAATCGCTAGGGTGGCAGTGGCCGCCCACTTCAGCGGGAAGACCTCTCGCGCCAGCAGACGCGACCCGCTCACATTCGGCCGGAACACCGAAAACATCCCCCTCCAATCAATGACTACCTGCGACGACCGCAGTCGACCCCACGTCGGCGAATCAGATAGCCGCCGCCCCGGATCGCTCGATCACGAGTCCCCAGCGCCGAACCCTACACCTCATCCCGGTCATCTCCGAGCGCAATGTTTGGAGTGACGAGCATCACTCTCGGGTCGGTGGACGCTCCGTGAACATGTCTCTACTGTTTCGAGTGAAAGTATGCAAACGGGGGAGTTGCAGACGGGGTCACTTTCGTGCTGCACGCCAAATAATGGGGGGGCTTTCTATGGGGGTACTGTCGAGTCCGTACGAGGATTTCGACTCGGATTTGTATGTTGACGCCAGTTCGGCCGTCGGTCGCAGAATTCTGCTCAAATGCGAAGGGCTGAATCTCGGTGGATCGATCAAGATGCGCTCCGCTGCGGCGATGATTGGTGCCGCAGTCGCAAATTCTACATTCGATGACGACTCTATTCTCGTAGAATCCTCGTCGGGGAACCTCGGTATTGCTCTGAGTGCTACGGCGGCGAGCATGGGGCTGCGATTCGTCTGCGTAACCGACATCCGCTGCAACAGGTCGTCGATCCACGCTATGCGGGCGATGGGCGCGCAGGTGGTCGTACTCGATGAACCCGATCCGATCGGGGGTCTGCTGCTCGCGCGCCTGAACTGGATCCGTGCGCGGCTCGCCGAGGACGATCGTTACATCTGGCTCGACCAGTACTCCAACCAGGCGAACTGGCAAGCCCACTACCACCGGACCGCGGCCGGTATCCACCGAAGCCTGCCGGACCTGGATGTGCTGTTCGTCGGTGTCGGAACGGGCGGCACCGCAATGGGATGCGCGCGGTACTTCGCCGACTCGGGTCGTCGGGTGCGCGTCGTGGCTGTGGACCCGGTCGGGTCGGTCGCCTTCGGTCACCCCCCGCAGCGGCGGCTCATCCCAGGACTCGGGGCAGGGATCGTGCCGCCCCTGCTGGACCGCGACCTCATCGACGATGTGGTGCGGGTCGCTGAAGCCGACACTGTCCGGATGTGCCGGACGCTGGCGTCGCGCGGACTGCTGTTCGGTGGATCCACCGGAACGGTCGTTCACGGTGCACAACAATGGCTCGAAGACAACGATCCGGCTGGCGAACTGCTAGCGGTGGCAATCGCCCCCGACTTCGGTGACCGCTATCTGGATACCATCTACAACGACGCATGGGTGCTCGAGAACTTCTGTCCCGCGGCGCTGGAGCCGCTCTCGACTCGTTTCGTGACGATCCCCTGACGATCCCGGGCGATCTTTGTATCAGACAGAAGGATTGCATCATTTTTGATTTCGAACTTGTCACCAGTTCTGTCGTGAGCGAATTGCTTCGCGATAATTTAGGAACGGTTCTCGAAATAGTCCGCAAGACATATGTGCAACATCGTGATGGACTGACAGTGAATCCTGACAGTCTTTTTTTGAAATTCCCGGAGAAGAAGTCGGCAAGGATTATCGCGTTACCGGCGTTCATCGGCGGCGACATCCGCGCTGCTGGAATCAAGTGGATATCGAGCT
This sequence comes from Nocardia sp. NPDC005745, assembly GCF_040630775.1. Classification (NCBI taxonomy): domain Bacteria; kingdom Bacillati; phylum Actinomycetota; class Actinomycetes; order Mycobacteriales; family Nocardiaceae; genus Nocardia; species Nocardia sp. NPDC005745. The sequence continues at coordinate 58,936 of NZ_JBEXYF010000026.1, read as the reverse complement.
TCCCGGAGAACATCGACAACGATGTCCCGCGGGCCTCTGCAGTTCTAGTGCTCAACGACTACGAGACAGGGTACCCAGCCGCGTGCCTGGAGGCAGCCGGAATCAGTGCCGCGCGAACCGCGGCCTCGGCGGCACTGGCAGCGAAAACGCTACGCCCCGAGGGCTATCGGGACTCCACCATCGCAGTGATCGGCGCCGGCGTCATCGCACGCACCATCTGCGACCATCTGGTCGCGGCCGGCTGCCGCCCACAGAAGTTCCTGGTTCACGATTTGAACCCGCAGTCGGGTCAGGCGCTGGTCCAGCACCTGACCGAACGGCTGTCCGAGCGGGCTGCGACCACCGACCTCGACAGTGCGCTAGCCGCCGACACGGTAGTCTTCGCCACCACCGCGGCCACACCGTATGTCAGCACCCCGTTCCGGCCCGGGCAACTCGTGCTGAACATCTCGTTGCGCGACATCGCGCCCGAGGTGGTTCTCGCGTCGGCGAATATCCTCGACGATATCGATCATTGCTTGAAAGCGAACACCTCGCCGCATTTGGCCGAACAGCTCTGCGGCTCCAGAGATTTCGTCACCGGGACGCTGGCTGATGTACTGGTCGGCGCGATCGCTGTCCCGGCAGGCAAGCCGCTGATCTTCTCGCCCTTCGGCATGGGTGTGCTCGATATCGCTGTCGGATCATTCGTGTACGAGCGTGCCCGCTCGGCCGGGCGATCGATTCGCGTCCCCGAATTCTTCGCCGCAGCCGGCCGATGGTGAGCGGGCGATCATGACTTCCTGGTGGATCACCACCCTGCCACCGATCCCGGGCACGGTGCGGGCCATGTTCTACGGCGGGCTGCTCGTCCTATGCCTGATCGATCGCCCATCCCCGCTGGACGCTCCGAAACTCGTCGCCCGGACCGCCCCTGAGTTCTACACGCCGGTCGCGGTGTTGCGGATCCTCGGCTTCGAGCACGTGCGACCGCCGGTGCTGACGATCGTGCGCTGGGCGACGATCGTGTGCTGGGTCGCCGCCGCCGCTGGATTCGGGCAACCAGTCGCCGGGCTGCTCACCTTCGTGGGCTTCGCGTTCCTGCACGCCGTCAACGCGGGGGCGCTCGGCGCCAATCACTCCACCCACGCCGCGCTGTTCGCCCTGTTGTGTCTCTCCTTCTGTGTATCCCACGACACGCTGTCATTGGACACCTACCTGGCCGATCGATTCGGATGGCCACTGCTACTGGGCCAAGATTCCGTCCTGGCTTCGGGCTTCGCGGCCCTACTGCTGATGGTGTTCGTGGCCTACATCATGTTCGCGGGCGGCGTGGCCAAGCTGCGCTACGGCGGGCGGGCCTGGCTGTCAGGTCGGTCGCTGAGGTTCTACATCACCCAGTCGCTTGCCTTTGCCCGAGCGCCACGCATTGCCGGCGCAGTCGCCGGATCAGCGGCGCTGTGCCGGATACTGGCCTGGCTCACGGTTGCGATCGAACTCGCGGCGCCGCTGATCTTGCCGCTGCCGGGGCAGCGCAATATCTTCGTGCTTGCCTGGATCTGCCTGCACATCGGCATCCTTTTGGTGATGATGCCCGCCTACTGGGTTCAGATGTGGTGCTACCTGCTCCTGGTGAACTGGGCGGCCCTGCCCGGGGTTTTGCTGCATTCCGATTCGTACGTGGCCGCGCCCGGGCTCGGTGCGCACGTGCTGGCGGCGGTCGGCACCGCCATCTGTGTCGTGCTGCTTATCGCGCTACTTCGCCAGAGCGAACAGTGGCCATTCACCAGTGTCCCCATGTACTCCAACGGGCTCGTGCCCGAGCAGTTCGATCTTCCCCGGCCTGAGCAGCTGACTGAGCGCGCCCGCCTGGCCGCCCGCGGCGAGCTGTGCAGCTGGCACCGGCCGTGGGTGCCCGCCGAGTCGCTGGACGACATCGAGATCGTCCCGGCCGACAGCGGCCCGGCGATCTCGCTGTTCGACGCCGTGTCCGCCCACGACACTCCGTTCGTCCGCTGGTCCCAGTTCGCGAAAGTCGTACGCGAGGTAGCCATCGACGACCTGTCGGCCAAACCCTCGGATCGCCCCGACGACGACGCGCCCGGCTATCCGGGGAACCGATTCCTCACCGGCGTGCTCCCATTCGTCCGCCAATCGCTGCCCGACTGGCAGCGCTACAGCCATCTCCAGCTTGCTTGCCTGACGACGACCGGATGGTTCCCGATCGCCACCGCGGACCTCGCGGATGCGCGGCGATCTGCCACAACCTCCGATGCGAAAGGTCGTGAAACCCCGTGAACGAAACGACGATTCTGGCCACAACCGCACCGACCCTGCCGGAGTTGGTACTCGCCCACTGCCACGCCAGTCCGGACCACACGGCGATTGTCGCCGCCGACCGGCGCTTCAGCTACGGCGAACTCGCCGATCGCGTCGACGACATCGCCGCCACCTTGCGCGGCTTCGGAATGCGACCGGGGATGCCGGTCGCGGTCCTGATGGAACGCAGCGCCGACCTGCCCGCCTGCCTGCTGGCAGTGCTGGCGGTGGGCGGGGTGTGCGTGCCGCTGGACCCACATCACCCGGTGGAACGCGGCCGATTCATTCTGTCCGACTGCGGGGCCCGTTTCCTGATCACCAACGTCGACAGCGAGCTGGCCACCACCCCGGAGCTGACCGTCCTCGACATCCGCACTTCGCCGCCGCACCAGGCGGGCGGTGCAAGTGTACAAAGGCCGGAAATCGTCGCCGACCCGCTGATGTACTACCTGTACACATCCGGTTCGACAGGTCGGCCGAAGGGGGTAATGCTCACCCAACGTGGCGTCCTCAACGTCATGTTCTGGGCCCAGGAATACTTCGGCATCGGTCCTGGCGACGTGGTTCTGCAGCGGACGACCTTCACCTTCGACATTTCACTGCTCGAGCTGTTCGCGCCGCTGATCGCCGGCGCCACCGTGGTGCTGCTCGCGCCGCAGGCCCAGCTTTCACCGGCGGCCGTCCGCGAGTCCATCGTCGCGCACGGCGTCGGCCTCGTGCAGTTCACTCCGTCCGCCCTGGCTACCCACATCTCGGCGCTGGACGGCGACCCGCTGCCGGGCGTGGCGCGTTGCCTGGTCGCGGGCGAGCCGCTCAAAACGGCGCTACGCGACGACTTCTACCGAATCACCGGCGATTGCACCCTGTACAACCTGTACGGTCCAACCGAAACGAGCATCTACACCACGGCCTGCGAGGTCCCACGCAGCGGCCCGATCTCGGTCGGCGTCCCGCTGCCGAACACCTGGATCGACATCCGCAGCGAAAGCGGGGCGACCTGTGCCCCCGGCGAGCCGGGGGAGTTGTGGATCGGTGGTGTCGGCGTGGCCCGCGGCTATCTCAACAAGGACGAGCTGACCGCACAGCGGTTCGTATCGGATGTATTCCGCTCCGGTGACCTGGGCATCCGGCTGGCCGATGGGCAGATCGACCTGCGCGGCCGCCTCGACCACCAGGTGAAGATTCGCGGATTCCGGATCGAACTGGGTGAAGTGGAGAACGCCCTGACCACGACCCCTGGCGTCACCGACGGCGTCGTGGTCGTGGCCGATCCGGACGGTAGTCCGGAGCTGGCCGCGTACTGGATCGGCAACGGCGACGCGCGGTCGATCGCGGAGAATCTGCGGCGAACGCTGCCCGGATACATGATCCCGACCCACTACATCCACATGTCCGAGTTCCCACTCACCGGCAGCGGCAAGATCGACCGGAACGCGCTGCCCGCGCCAGGAACCGGCACGGAGACCGATGGCCCCCACACGCCCCCGCGTGACGACACCGACCAGGCGCTATGCGCGCTGTTCGAGCAATGCCTGGGGCGGACCCGGGTCGGCATCGATGATTCTTTTCTCGATCTCGGAGGTGACAGCCTCAAGGCCGCCGTGCTCGCCCGCCGTGTGCGTGACGTGCTGGGCAGGCCGGTCGAGATCGCGCATCTGCTGGCGGACACCACAATTCGGGCCTTGGCCGACGAGGCCGCCGTGCACGGGACAGCGGGGGAGTCGGCTCCGATAGCGGCGGTACCCGTGGCGCCGTGGTACCCGCTGTCTTCCGGGCAGCGATCGTTGTGGATGCTCGCACAGGGTGGTGCGCCGCACGCCGCGTTCGTCGAACCGTTGGTTTACCAGATCAGCGGACAGCTGGATTCGACTTCGATGCGCGGCGCGCTGCAGGGTGTGCTCGATCGGCACGAGGCATTGCGCACCGCCATCGTCGCGATCGACCACCAACCGATGCAGCGACCTGTGCTCGACTACCGATTGGACTGGACCGAGCGCCAATTCGGCGGCGCCGACGAACTCGATGATTTCCTGGCCGAGTTCGTCACTCGCGATTTCGATCTCGAACGCGGCGAGTTGTTCCGGGCCGCATTGGTCCGGCTGGATACCGATCAGCACGTTCTCGCCATCGCCATGCATCACATCGCGACCGACGGGTGGTCGTTGACCGTGCTGATCGAGGAGATCCTCAGCCGCTACTCCAGGCTGCGCGCCGGCACAGAGCCGGCCGAGGAGCCGATTGCGCTGCAATACAAGGACTTCGCGGTGTGGCAGCAACGTACCTTGCTGACCGGATCGAGCGCGCGCACGGTACGCGAGTACTGGCTCAGCAAGCTCGGCGGCGACCTCGAACGCCTCGAGCTTCCGACCGACCGCCCTCGCCCGCCCGAACGTAGCTTTCGCGGAGCCACTGCACAGGCGATCGTCCCGCAGCAGGTGCTGGACCTGCTTCGCCTCCGCTGCCGAGAATCAAGCGCCACGCTGTTCGCCGGGCTGCTCGCCGCAGTCCGGGTATTGCTGTACCGCTACACCGGACAGCGCGATTTCGCGATCGGCACCTCGGTCCTCGGCCGGCCGCGCGGCGAACTGGATAGCCAGGTCGGCTACTTCGTCAATGCGGTGGCCTTGCGGGACAACATCACCTCGACCACAACTTTCCAGGACTTGCTGGGCTTGACCCGGTCCACGGTAACTGAAGCGTTGCGGCATGGTGATTACCCCTTCGACCGCGTGGTCGACGATCTGCGGGGCAACACACCCCACGACCGCAATCCACTGTTCGACGTGATGGTGATGATCGACCCGGGCTGGGGAGATCCCGGGTCCCCGCCTGAGGGCCTGCGTGTCGAACAGCAACTCGCCCCGAACGCCCACAGCAAGATGGACCTCACCCTCTTCCTGAAGGAAACCGACAAGGGGCTCCGGGTGTTGGCGGAGTATTCGGCCGATATCTTCGACGCCGACCGCATCGACCGGATGCTCGCCCACTTCACGACGATGCTCGCCGACGCCGTCGCACGGCCGGACGTCGCGGTGGCGGATCTGGCGCTGCTGGCGATCGAGGAGCGTCGCCGTGTGTTGGCCGAGTTCAATGACACCGCAGTGGATTTCGGGCCGCCGGTGCCCGTCCACCGCCTCTTCGCGCAGCAAGCAGACATGTTCCCGGACCGCACGGCTGTCGTCGACCGTCTCGGTGCGCGCACCTACGGTGAACTCGCGGCCGAGGCCGAGGCCATCGCCTGGCTGCTCGTGCACCGTTACGGGGTCCGTCGCGGTGACCGGGTGGCGCTGATGCTGGACCGCTCCGCCCGGATGGTGGCGGCGGTCCTCGGCGTGCTCGAGGCAGGCGCGACATACATGCCGGTGAGCACCACCGATCCGGCCGAACGCGTGCGGTCGCTGATCGAGGACGGCGTGCCCTGTGTGGTGCTCGTCGACGACCCGGAGATCGCGATGGTGAAACTCGGCCCGGGTGCACCGCCGACGTTGGACGTGGGCCCAAGTGTGTCGCTGCCGCGTGTGGAGCGCGGCTGGGATCGCCCGGAGGTGTCCCTTGCCGACGCCGCGTACTGCATCTTCACTTCCGGCTCCACCGGCAGACCCAAGGGCGTAGTGGTCGAACACGCCGCACTGTTCAATCGGCTCGCATGGATGCGCGAGGGGCTGGCTCTCTGCGCTACGGATACCTTCCTGGTGAAAACGCCGTACAACTTCGACGTATCGGTGTGGGAGATCCTTCTGCCCGGTACGGTCGGCGCTCGGCAGATAGTGCTCGACCCCGGCGGCGAACGTGACCCGGAGACCATCCGGACCGCGATGGACGACCACGCTGTGACTGTCGTCCATTTCGTACCTTCGATGCTCGCCGAATACCTCACCGCCGTGCCCGGGGGCGGATTCGACGGCGTCCGGCACTGCGTCACCAGCGGTGAAGCGCTGCCAGACGATCTTGCAGCGACGTTCTGCGCCTCCGCCCCGACCACCGACCTGCACAACTTCTACGGACCCACCGAGGCCACCATCGATGTGAGCTGGGCGCGGATCAAGTCGGACACGCCCGTCACCATCGGGCGGCCCACACCCAACACCCGCCTATACGTACTCGACAGCGCGGGGCAGCCTGCGCCGATTGGGATCACGGGCGAACTGTGCATCTCCGGTGTCCAGTTGGCCCGCGGCTACCTGGGCAGCCCAGGCCGAACCGCGGTGAGTTTCGTCGCCGACCCGTTCGCCAACGGCCGGACGCTCTATCGCACCGGCGACAGTGCGAGATGGACCGCCGACGGCCGACTGCAGTACCTCGGGCGCCGGGACGACCAGATCAAGCTGCGGGGCTTTCGGATCGAGCTCGGCGAAATCGAGCACGTCCTGCGCGCCGTTGACGGCGTCGGTGCCGCCGTCGTCCTGCTCGACCGCACCGCCGAAGGGACAGAATTCCTGAAGGCTTTCGTCACCGCTGAGGCCGGGATCGACGGCGAGCGGCTGCGTCGGCTAGCGGCCCGCTTGCTACCTGCGCACATGATTCCCGCCCAGCTGCTGGTGATAGATGCCATCCCGGTAACCGCGAACGGCAAGGCCGATCGCCGCGCGCTCGCAACCCTATCGGCCCCCCGGGCCGAACGGCGCGCGGACCCGGTGTCGCCGGTCGAGCGTGAACTGCTCGCCCTGTGGCGGACGATTCTGCCCGAAGGAGACCTCTACACCGACGACGACTTCTTCACCAAAGGCGGGGACTCGATCAGCGCCCTTCGGCTACGCTCGCGAATCACCGAACGATTCGGTGTCACGGTGCGGCTGTCGGCGCTGTTCACCAGGCGCACCGTCGCCGATCAAGCCGACCACATCGACGAACTGCGGCGCTCCGGCCAGGTGGCGCGACGCACCCTGTGCCGCTATCCGCGCCGAGACCGCCATCCTCTGTCCGCAGCGCAAGAGCGAGTGTGGTTCCTGCAACAGCTGGCACCTGAGAGCGCCGCCTACAACATCAGCCTGCTCTGCCATCTGTCAGGGAGCCTGAACCTCGCCGCATTCGAACGCGCGGTTGTCGATCTGGTCGCCCGCCACGAGATCCTCCGCACCACCTACACCCGTGTCGGTGATCAAGTTTTCCAAACCGTGTGCACCGACTACACCGTTCCCTTCGCCGTACTCGACGACGGCGACCCCGCCGTTACCGCTCGCGCGATCGCCGCGTCCCCATTCGATGTCGCCACAGAGCTCCCCCTGCGGGTCCGGCTGTTGCGGCAGAACCCACGTGAGCACCACTTGCTCGTGGTCCTGCACCACCTGGCCGGGGACGGCTCTTCGATGCAGCTGCTCGCCCGGGAACTATCCGCGCTGTACGGGTTCCACACCGGTGCCGTCACCGAGCGCCCCGCCGAGCCCGGCCTGCAGTACATCGACTATGTCGAATCGGAGCGGATCGCACATAGTTCGGAACGCACCGAACACGATCTGGAGTACTGGACGGTGCGACTATCCGGTGTCCCGCGGCTCGAACTCGCCACCGACCCAGCCCCGCAGGCTCCCGTGGGCGCTGGCCGCACCTACGCGACAATGGGGACACAGACATCGCAGGCGTTGCGCGAACTGGCCACCGCGCGGTCGGTCACCCTGTTCGAGATCGCGATATCGGCACTGGATCTGCTGCTGTCGAGGCTGAGCGGCCAGGACGACATAGCGCTTGGGTTCCCGATCAGCAATCGCCATGAATCCGAACTCGATTCGATCGTCGGCCTGTTCCTCAATACCCTGGTCCTGCGCGCCGACCTCACCGCCGCGCGCACCTTCGCCGAATTGCTCGCGAGGGTCAGCACGGACATCCATGAGGCCTACGACCATCAAAGCGCGCCGTTCGAACTGATCGTCGAACGGCTCAACCCGCCACGCAATGTCGGCCGCACACCGATCTTCGATGTGCTGGTCAATTTCCAGAACGACATGCGGGCCGACATGTCCTTTCACGGCGTCGACGTCGAGTTCCGCAGCCACGAGTTCGCCGTCGACGCGAAGTTCGCCATGGTCTTCTATTTCGTGGACGACGGAGAGCATGTGCACGTCGAACTCGCCTACCGGCGCGACCTGTTCGCCGCCGAGCGCGCCGAGGCGATCGTCGGACAGCTGATGTTCCTTCTCGATCAGATCGCCGCCGATCCCGACCGTGAACTGGCGGACTACTCGCTGCGTGTACCCGGATCCGCCGGGTGCGACGCCGACCTCGCCGTGCCGCTGCCCGTGCCGACGCCGCGCCGCGCGCTCGATGCAGTCGCCGAGCACGCGCAGGCACGTCCGAATCTGATCGCGATCGAGCACGGCACGGATTCGGTGACCTACTACGAATTGTCCAACCGCGTCGCGACCCTTGCCCGTCACCTGGTTGAGTCCGGTGTTGGTGGGGGCCGGGTCGTCGTCGTGACCGGACCACCCGGCATCGGTTTCGTCGTCGGTCTGCTCGCCGCACTGCGCGCCGGCGCGATCGTGCTGCCGCTGGATCCGGAACTCCCTCTGCGGCGCCGTGATCACCTGATCGCTATCGCGCGGCCTGCAGTGAGTGTCGTCGCAGGCAATGGCCCGGCTCCCACGCAGGCAGCGCATCGTGTCGATCCTCGAACCGGCCTGCTGATCTCGCCGCCCGCCCCAGCGGCCGATGCGGCGTTGGAAGGGCCGCCGCCCGACGCACCGGCGTACATCTTTTTCACCTCGGGCACCACCGGCGCACCCCGGGCCGTACTCGGCGGGCACCGCGGGCTCGATCACTTCCTCTCGTGGCAGAGCAGCACTTTCGAGGTGGGCCCGGGGGATCGGTGTGCACAGCTCACCAGGGCTTCATTCGATGTGGTGCTCCGCGACATCCTGCTGCCGCTGGTCAGCGGGGCGACTCTGGTGGTGCCACGGGAATCGGATCGCTACGACGGGCGTGCGATGCTCACCTGGTTCGCCGAGCAGCGCATTACCGCATTCCACGCTGTCCCGACAGTCTTGCAGTCGTGGCTCAGCGACCTCCAGTCGGCAGTGTCGCTGCCTGCGCTGCGCTGGGTGTTTCTAGCCGGCGAGCCGCTGAAAGCGCATGTCGTCGAGGCATTCCGGGCGCGATGTGCGGGGGCGTCGCGGATCGTCAACCTGTACGGTCCGACAGAGACCACCCTGGCCAAACTGGCCCACGTGGTCGATGACTCGCCCCTTCCCACGCTACTTCCGGTGGGGACACCGTTGCCCGATACCCAGGTCCTGATCCGGCGCGCGGCGACCGACTGCGGTGTCGGGGAACCAGGTGAGGTGCTGATCCGGACGCCGTTGCGCAGTCACGGCTACTATCGCGATCCTGCGGCGACCGCCGCGGCCTTCGTCGTGAATCCGCACCGCGACGACCCCGAGGACCTGCTGTACCACACTGGCGACATCGGACGGCTGCGGCCCGACGGACGCCTCGAGATCATCGGTCGCGCCGACGATCAAATCAAGATCAACGGGGTGCGCATCCAGCCCGCCGAGGTCGAATCCGCAGTATCGGCACACCCTGCGGTCGAGCAGTGCGTCGTGCGCGTCGACCGCTTGGCTACCGCGCCGGCGCTCACCGCCTACGTCGTCTCGCGGTTGCCACACGACTCGGTCGCCGACGTGCTGCGCGATCATCTCGCCGACCGACTCCCCTTGGCTATGTTGCCACGGTCGTTCGTCGCGGTCGACCGGATCCCGACGACCCCGAACGGCAAGCCCGACCGAGCCGCGCTGCCCGCGGCGGAGGCGACAGTCACCCCGACCCACCAGCAGCCGCGATCGGCCACCGAAGCGGCGATCCAGGAGGTCTGGGCTGCGGTGCTGAACCGGGCCGCCCCGGGCGTCACCGACGACTTCTTCGAGCTAGGCGGCACTTCGCTGAAGCTGCTGCACTTGTATTCCACGCTCTCGGAACGCTTCCCGGGTGTCTTCAACGTCACCCATCTCTTCTCGCGCCCAACGATCGCCGGTCAAGCCGCGCTCGTCACGCCAGTCCTCTCGCCGACTCCGGAGGTGGTCGAACATGATTTCTGACAACTCCCGCGCCGCGGATGCCCACGCGGAGATCGCCCCCACCGACGTCGCCATCATCGGCATGGCGGCCAGCCTGCCGGAAGCCGACGACCTAGGACAGTTCCTCCACAACCTGCGAACCGGGCGCGACAGCGTCCGGGAACTGTCCCAGGACCGCAAGCGTCGTACCTCGCTGCCGCCGGATGAGCACTACCAGCTCTGCGGCTATATCGAGGAGATCGACTTGTTCGACCACGCCTTCTTCGGCTACTCGAAGGGCGAAGCCGACAACATGTCGCCCCATCACCGGCTCCTGCTGCAGGCGGCGGTCCAAGCCGTGGACAACGCGGGTTACCCGCTGAGCACAATGCGCGGCCGACGTGGCTCGGTGTATATGGCCGACACCCGAATCGGATACGACCTGCTTGCCGCGCGTCGGGAGGCGACGATGGTGATGGGCAGCCACGTCGCGGCGACGGCGGGGAGGCTATCGCGCTTCCTCGGCCTGACCGGTCCCTCGGCGATGGTCGACACCTCGTGCTCCTCGGGCTTGGTCGCGGTCCATTTCGCGGTCAACGACCTGGTCGGTGGGGACGCCGACATCGCCCTGGCCGGTGCGGCGAGTCTCAACCTCTTCGCCGATCGTCTCGACGACACCAGCACCGACATCGGCATCCGGTCCCGCGACGGCAAAGCCCGATCCTTCGCCGCGGAGTCCGATGGCACCGGATCCGGCGAAGCGGTGGTCGTCGTGGTGCTCAAACGCCTCGCCGACGCTGTCCACGACGGCGACAACATCCACGCGGTACTCAAAAGCGTCGCCGTCAATAACGTGGGCGGACGGTCGAGCACGCTGACCGCGCCCGACGTCGAAGCCGAGGCCGAGGTTCTCGAACGCGCCTGGCGCAAGGCGGGGATCGACCCAGCCACTATCGGATATCTCGAAGCGCATGGCACCGCGACCCGGCTGGGCGACCCGATCGAAGTGGAGGCCATCGACAGCGCCTTCGGCAGGTCGACCGATCGGAAGCGGTTCTGCGCGCTTTCGTCGGTGAAGACCAACATCGGGCACACGTGGAGTGCTTCCGGGCTTGTCGGAATCGTCAAGGCAACCCTGGCGCTGCGCAGCGGAGAGCTGTTCCCCAATGTGCATTCGGCCCAGCTCAATCCGTTGATCGACTTCGACAACTCGGCGGTGGTGGTCACCCGCGATCTCACCCCATGGCCGCCCGCCGGGCATCCGCGCCGCGCAGGTATCAGCTCGTTCGGGGTGATGGGCACCAACGCCCATGCGGTTCTCGAGCAGGCCCCGGAACGAGCAAGGTCCGCCGCACCGCGGCAGGGGCGGTTGTGGGTGCCGATCTCGGCTGCGAGCCCGGCGTCGCTCATGGCGAACATCGACGCGCTCTGCCGCTGGATCGACGAGCGGCCAGACCTCCGTCTCGACGATCTGAGTCACACCCTCGTCGCGGGCCGCGATCACCACCGGTATCGGTACAGCGTTGTCGCGGGTGACGTCGGCGAACTGCGGGCCGCGCTGGCGTTGCCGCCGGAATCCGTTGCTGCGCAGCTGAAAACGGCGCAGGTCGGGGTGATCTTGTCGGACCGATGCCTGGCCTCGGCGGAACTCGTCGTCACCCTGCGCGCCCAGCACCCGGTGTTCGACGAACGGTACCGCGAGTGCGAGCATACGAGTCTGGCCGCAGGAATCGAATTGGACACGGGCTTCGCCTTCCAATACGCGATCGTGGGTCTGTTCCGTTCCATCGGGCTGCCGATCCGTCACATCGTGCCCGATGGCGCCGGAAAGCATGTCGCCGCCGCAGACAGCGGGCGGGTGACACTCGAGGCAGCCCTGAGAGACACCTCCCTGCACCGCAACGGCGCCGCACCGGACCCCGCGAGCCTCAGTAACCGCGTCGACCGCCTATTGGACCAGATCGCCGGTGAGCACATCGTGTTCGTAGAAGCCGGGCCGCAGGCTGCCGTCTCCGCGGAGATCGTGGCCCACACCACCCCCGGCATCACCGTCCTCGATGTAGCGGACCGGCCCGACGGGTATATCCGCCTGCTCGCCGACCTCTATCGGCGCGGCATTGACTGGGAGTGGTCGCCCAGCGCGCCCGCCGGACAGCGAATCGAGTTGCCGCCCTATCAGTTCCAGCAGATCCGCTGCTGGATCGACGACACCGGGCAGCCGGACGACTGGCCCGGGCTGGTGGAGCCGCAGGAACTCGTCTCACCATCGCGAACCGTTGAGGAGGCCGTGCACGAGAGCTGGCGGCAGGTCTTGGGACTGGAAACCGTCGATCCCGACGAGTCGTTCTTCGACATCGGCGGTGACTCGATCAGCGGACTGCAAGTCCTGAACCGGTTGCGGGAAGAGTTCGCAATTGCGCTGGACCAGTTCGTGATCTTCGATCACGAAACTCCGCGCATGCTCGCCGAGCACGTGCGGGCGGTGCAAGCGGCTGCGGTCACCGCGGTGTGCGTAAAGCCCACGGCACCCGAACAGGATGAATTTTTCCCGCTCAGCCCCGGCCAGCAGCAGATCTGGGTGGCCGCCCAGTTCCAAGGCGGGTCGGTAGCGTTCAACCTGACCCGGGGCCTGCTGCTCGACGGTCCCGTCGACCCCGAAGCGATGAGGCAAGCCGTTAGCGGCGTCCTCGAGCGGCACGCCGGATTGCGCGCGACATTCGTCCACACCGACGGACAGCCGCGTCAGCGAGTCGGGCGCGTTCCAGCGGTGGTACCGCTGGAGATCGGCACCGATCACCGTGAGCTGCCCGGACCGGAAGACCTTCGCAAACTGTGCCGGCGGATCGCTGAACGTCGGTTCGACCTGACCGAAGGTCCTCTGTTCCGCGTGAATCTCATGCGTTTCGCTGGCGATCGATCGATCCTGGTGCTGAGTACACACCATCTGGTCGCCGACGGCTGGTCACTGGGCATCCTGGTGGGCGACCTCATGAGCCTTTACCACTCGGCCACCGCCCTGTCCGTCCCGCTTCCGCCAGCGGGCGACTACCGCGGGTTGCTGCTCGATGATCTCGATCGCGCCGGACGCGACAGGGAAACCGCCCGGCAGTACTGGCTGGATCATTTCGCCGAGATTCCCCCACCCGTCCGGCTCCCAGTCGGCTCCGGCCGGACCCAGGCATTCCGCGGCACCTATCGGACGTTTCGACTCGCGGACGACCTATGGATAGCGCTGAAACACTTCACCCGCCTGGAGTCGACAACGACCTTCGCCGCAGCGTTCGCGGTTTTCGCCGCCTACTTCGCCCGCCATACAGAAAGCGGTGAAGTGACACTCGGAACCTCCCTGGCGGGCCGCAACCGGCAGGATGCGGAGAACGCCGTCGGCATGTTTGTGCGGACTGTCCCGGTGCGCACAAAAGTCGATGACGACGCCACGCTGCGGTCCGTGCACACCGCCGTGCGCGCGGCGCTGCGCGACGCCGCGCGCCACGACGGATTCCGCTACGAGGAACTGGTAGGCGAACTACGCCGCCGCGGCTCGCTATCGGCACCACACCTGTTCGACGTGCTGATCGAGTTCCAGCAGTTCTCCGCAACCGCGCCCGTGCAGCCGGATACGGGTTTGGTCGTCGCGCCACTGCCTGTGACTTTAGAAACCAGTGTCTTCCCGATCAATATCATGCTGTCCGAGAACACCGACGGGCTGGACGCGGTGATCCGCTACGACACTGGCCTGTTCGACGCGGAGGCTATAGAACAGCTCTGGACCGGCTACTGCAACCTGCTCGAGGTTCTGGCGGCCGCGCCGGGAACCATCGTCACCGAGCTGCCCCTGATCGGCCCCACCGCCGAACATGAGCTGCTGAACATCGGCTACCAGAAGCTGGACTTCGATCCCGCCCACCGCATCCACCACGCAATTGAACGGATCGCGGCCGAGACGCCAGAACGTGCTTGCCTCGGCGGGCCCCTCGGACACCGAACCTTCGGCGAACTCAACGGCAACGCCAACGGCATCGCCCGATTGTTGAGTGCCCACGGAATCAGGCCGGGCGATGTGGTCGCGATCCTCATGGACCGCTCGCCACGCACGGTGGAGGCCATCCTCGGCATCTGGAAGATTGGTGCGGCCTACCTGCCCATCGATCCGAAAAACCCGGTGGCCTATGTCGCATCGGTGCTTGACGTGTCGCGAGCCGCACTGGTTCTGTCCGAGGGCGCCAGCTCGGCGCCGGACACTGGCGTGACCGTGGTGGATCTCGACGTCGCTCTCGCGCCCGGAGACCCCGGCAATCCGCCGCGATCCGACGCCGCCGCCTCCGAACTCGCCTACGTCATCTACACGTCCGGCTCGACCGGGACGCCGAAGGGCGCGATGGTCGAACACACCGGGATGCTCAATCACCTACACGCCAAGATCACCGATCTGCAATTGAGCCGCCATAGCGTGGTCGCCCAGACCGCGTCGAACAGCTTCGACATTTCGGTCTGGCAGATGTTCGCGGCACCATACGTCGGCGGGCGGACTGTCATCTACCCTCAGGACTTACAGCTCGAGCCGGGCGCGTTGCGATCGCGGCTGGAGTCTGACGCCGTCACCGTCCTCGAGGTCGTGCCCTCCTACCTGGACACGGTGCTACACACATGGGTTGGCGAACCATTCGCGGCGTTGAACTGGCTTATGGTCACCGGCGAGGTCGTGCAGCCGAAACTGGTCAACGAATGGCTGCGGGCCTTTCCTCGCATCCCCGTCATCAACGCTTACGGTCCCACTGAAGCCTCCGACGACGTCACCCACCACATCATCACCGAACCGGTGACGACGTCGTCGGTGCCGCTGGGGCGGCCGATCGTCAACACCGCCATCTACGTGCTCGATGAGCGCTCCCGAGTGCTCCCGCGCGGCGAGGCCGGCGAGATCTGTGTCAGCGGCGTCGCGGTCGGCCGCGGCTACCTCCACGACCCCGAGCAGACCTCACTTGTTTTCGTGCCCGATCCCTTCCATCGCGACCGGCGGATGTATCGCACCGGCGACGTCGGAAGGTGGCGGGCCGACGGCACCCTCGAACTGATCGGCCGACGCGACACCCTTGTGAAGATCCGTGGATTCCGTGTGGATCTCGGGGCGATCGAGCATCGAGTCGGCACCGCACCCGGCGTGCGGGCGGCCGCTGTGGTGACCGCCGGCGCGGACCAGGACCGCTTGGTGGCATACGTCGTCCTCGACGACCCGGCAGCGTCCACAGCGCGCTGCGCGGCGTATCTGGCCGCGCAGCTGCCCGAATATATGCGCCCGGACCTGGTCGAACTGGATCGGCTGCCGCTGACGCCAAACGGCAAAACCGACCGCAAGGCCCTCGAGCGCCACGCCGTCTCCGGGTCCGCGCCGATCCCGAGCCGCCCGCCCACCTCGCTGGTGGAACTCACACTGACCGAGATCTGGGAAGAAGTCCTCGGCTGCCGAGTCGGGATCGACGACCGCTTCCTTGACACCGGCGGAAACTCTCTACTCGCGATTCAGGTGGTGTCGCGCATCCGGCATCGGCTCGACGCCGAGGTGACAATCGAGCAGATCTTCACCCACCAGTCGATAGCGAGCCTGGCCACGGTTATTGGCAGCGACCGCACCGGCATGGGCGGTTCCGTCGAGTCGCTCGGCGGTCCAGGCGAGTACCCGGTAGCACCGATCCAGCGGCTGATGCTCGAGACCGAAGCCTCGGCACCGGCCCCCGAAGCATTCAATCGCAACGACCTGTTCGAGGTGGCCGGCGAGATCGACACCGACCGCTTCCGCGACACGTTCGCAGCGTTGTTGGATCGCTACGAGAGCCTGCGCACGACCTACCCCGTCACCGGCGAATATGCCCGGATGGTGATACACCCTGCCGGTGAACTAGAGCTGCCATTCGCGGTCCGGGACCTGAACGACAACGACGCGGTGCACGCCTACGCGGCCGAGCGCATCCAGGTGCCGTTCGACATCTCGCGTGAGCCGTTGATCCGGATCGACCTACTGCGGACCACAACCGGTTCCTGCTGGATCCTCATGTCGATGCATCAGCTCGCCTCCGACGGACGAACCGTCGAGATCGTCTTGAACAATCTGTTGGAGACGTATCGTGCATTGCAGACTGGGATACCTATCCCCCCGGCTCCGGTCACCCAGTACAAGGAGTTCGCCGCCGCTCGGCGCGCCCGTGAAGACGACGAACGACTTCGCGGGTTCTGGCACCGGGAACTGGAAAGCACCGACACCGTGCTCGACCTGCGCACCGATCGGCCCCGACCGCCGTCGACCACACTGCCCGGCGGCCGGTGCCATCGCACATTGGACGCCGAATCGACGGCCAGGTTCGACGAACTGGCCACCGTCAACACGGTGACCGGATTCGTGGTGGCCCGCACAGCGGTGGCACTGCTGCTGTTCGGGGAGACCGACCGCCCAAGTGTGACTATCGGCGCCTATGCGCGCGGGCGTGACCAGCTCGAATGGGAGGACCAGATCGGATGCTGCCTCAACATCGTGCCGATGCGTCTGACCCGGCCGGAGCACGATGACCTAGACAAAGCACTGCGCGAGGCACAGGGCGATACCCTGCGCGCATTCGCGCACCAGGACTACCCATACGGCTCGATTATGCGCGACCTCAGGTGGCGGCGAGGTCCCGACCGCAGTCCGTTGTTCGACGTGATGATTGCTTACGACCTGTGGGACAGCCAACCGGCACCGCAAGCACGACCATTTGATTTGGTGGCGCACCCGCTGCCGCGGCGAGCCAAAGAAGCCGATCTGCAGTTCACGTTCGGTCGGACGCACGACACGCTGGAAATCGTGGTCACCTACAACACCGATCTCTACACCGACGAGACCGCAGCCGCGCTCGCCGACCGCCTGTGCGCGGTCATCGACGGGATGCTCGATCGCCGCCAGATCGCGGAGATCGGTGTTGCCGCCACCGCGGATAGGATTTTGCGGTGAATGACGATATCGAGCGGCTCGACCGGGAACGGTGGTCCAGCGGCGAGCCCAGCGAAACCGGGGATTTGCGCCGCGAATGGTCAGTCGACCGAACCGAATGCCGGATAACCTACTGTTTCGCAGATGCGAGCGCGTTGTCGGCGATCGTGGCGCGCGAGGTCGCAGCCGCCGAAAGGCTTGGCTACCAGCTGGAATGGAAGACCTACGAGCACGACCAGCTGTCCGACCTACCAGTGGCGCTGCGAGGCGCCGGTTTCGAAGCCGAACCCGTTGAAGCGGTTTTGGTGCGCACCGAGCCCCTCGTGAACCCGCCGCGCGCTGATGCCCCGGCCGTCCGAGTCGTCACCGACCCGGACGCAGACCTGGCCGACCTGATCGCAATCTGGCAGGCAACCGGTCGGCGTGGCATCGACCAGGCAGTCGACACGTTGCGGGTACAACTACGGGAATGTGCCGTAAGTGTGCACATCGCCTACTCTGGCGGCGAGCCAGCCTCCTGCGGTCGTCTGCATTACGGCACGACACCTGCGTTCGCCGAACTCGCCGGTGGGTCGACTGTTCCCGGTCTCCGTTGCCATGGCCTGTATACCGAGTTGGTCTATTCCCGTCTGGCGGAGGCTTTCTCACGGTTACGGACCGCCGTGTACGTCGACGCGCTACCTACTTCCGCGCCGATCCTCCGCGGTCGGGGATTTCGGCACGTCACCGATACCCGGCCGTATTCCTACACACCTGCCTCTATGCCCTGATTCTCCCCTGCGAAGGGCTTCGGGCCTGCTGCAGTGATAGGGGTTCGCCGTTCTGGTCTTCGGTAAGCCGGATTCGCAGATCGCATCGAGTGACAGGCGCTGCCGTCGGGCTCCGATGGAGGTGTTCCCATCAGGATGTGCAGTGTTGTCGGTCATGATCCTGCTGTGCCACCGATCAGCGCCGTTGGGAGGCTGTTCGGGCCGAGCGGTTGGATCGGTGCACTCCGTTGGAGTCTGGTGCGCGTCAGCTCTCAGCTAGCACCCAGGGCGCAAACCTACGACGCGTGACCTGAGGATTCTTTCGACCTCAGTTTTCAGCTTTCTTTCAAATCGTCCTGACCTGCGTAAATGTTGAGCAGGTTGGTGCCCTCGGCAGGACACACAAAACATGGGCAACTGGAAAACGCCTGGTCATAGTGGGTACGTATTCCGTCTGAGGGATCGTGATGCCGAAGTAGGGAGATCGGCCACAACGGGATTGCGCCCTGGGCGGGGCACACCAAAGACGGGAACGGGGACGGCCTGCGGTTTTCGCGCGGTCGGTTGATAATCGAAGCCGACTATCGTCTGTAGACAGGCCCGGCGGTGATTGTTGGATGCCTGAACTACTGAGTGGGGGTCAGGGGTTCGAGTCCCCTTAGCTCCACTTAAACAGCAGTTCAGGACCGGTCTTAGGACCGGGCCTGACCTGTTTTTTGTGTCTGGCCCCGCGTTTACCCCCCGTTTTGGTCCCGCGTTCCGTCGACGGCTTGTGCCGATGGGGATGGATCTGACTGCTTCGGGTTTGGCTGCCACGCGGCAGCTGTCACTGCATCCTGATCCGTCACCGTGGAATTCAACCGACTTGCTGGTGTATAGCGGTGCGCAGAAGCGGGAGAGTCGAAGAGACCCGGCAGCGGCAGGACCAGGCAGCGGCATAACCGGGGTAGGGCCCGATCGGGTCGAATCCGGCTGCGGCCATGGCCGCGACGGCCTCGTCGGAGGGAATCCTCATAGCGCTGTTGGCCTTGCGACGGCCACACGGCTGGCAGGGGCCCTGCCGGCCGTTCTTCACTGCGGACAGACGGGGGTAGCCCACCTCACCACACGTCAGGCACGCGCATAGCCATGGTTCGTCGGCCCCGACATACGGTTCCAGCGGTTCGGCTCCGGCAGCACGCATCCGCTCGATGGCCTCTTCATTCGTCAAGCGGCGCAATGAGACTCCCGACTGCCCAAGCTGACCATGGCTCTCGCGGTGTCGATCTGTTTGTTCGGTTGTACCAGGGACCGATCCGCGGTGACAGCGTATTCGGGAACCGCGTTGGGCAGTGCCAGGCGAGAGCGATTTCACGTTGTCCGGCATCATCATCGGATCAGCGAGTGAAAGAACTTGGTCGCACTTGCCGCCGCGGCCACGCCGATCAGCGTTGCTTCATAGGGTGAGTGTCGGGCAAAGGTCGTGAGGACGCTTGCTCCGACACCGGCGATCAGCGCGCACAGGAAGATCAGCGCGCTGCGCACGGACAGCATCGCACTGGACTTCTCGTTGTCAGCCACGGCATCTACTCCTTTGGTGTGCCCCTCGGCGGGGCCAGTGTTCGTGCAGATATCCCTGCCCAAGCTGCCAGCCGGGGTGGTGGTGCATCGAGTGCAACGCGTTGCAAAACTCTGCGCAACGTCGACACAACCGGTCGGGCGCGATATGACTGGACAGGTGCGCCACACCTCCGGCCAGTTCGGGCCGCTGAGACCAGACCTGCCCGGCGAACGCCGTGCACTCGCCGATGTACTGCGCTACCAGTTCGCTTTGCTCGGTGCAATATCGGCGCGCGAATACGCCAAGAAACAGGCGCTACAGCCGAGTACGGTGACCCGCTACTTCAACGGTGCGGTTCTGCCCTCCGAAGAGTTCATCAAAGATCTTGTCGACGAGGTTCAACTGCGCTCCGGGCATCCGCAGCCTGGACAGCCTGAGCAGCTCTTGGAATTGCTTTACGCCGCCCAGGACGCTCACAGCGGAACGTGGGGTCATGCCAAGCGTTTGCAGAAGCAGTGCGCCGTTCTCCGAGAACGCCTCAAAGCCGCTGACCTCCAGTATCGAGAACTGCTCGTAGAGAACGATGTCCTCCGACACGGCCAGCCCGCGGCGGTTGCGGCCCTCCATGATCAGCTGAGCGTGGCGCGGGAGCGGATCGTCGAGCTAGAACGTGAGCGTGCGATCTTGCTGATGGGGTCGGCCACAGCCACTTCTCCGAGCGCGGCCGCGAATCTTGCCAACGACTACTGCTGGCAGTTCTATAGCAACGCTCTCGCGCTGCGTGGCTGGTCGCTACCGGCTGTCGCTCAAACCGAAGCCGTCGCGAACGAGGTACTCGCTCTGCTCGACGCCCCTACGGCCGCAAAGCCCGAGAACCGCAATGGCCTGGTCTTGTATCCAATCGGGGGTGGCCGAACGAGCGCCGCGATCGGACTCGTCGCGAAGGCAGTCGATGCCGGCTATCGGCTGGTCATCGTGCTCGCCGGGAACCTGAACGACCTCCGCCGCCAGGTGCAGCAGCAGGTTGATCGTGACCTTCCCCCGTCTGGTGTCATACGCCTCACGGGGCAGGATCTTGACTACAGCAGGCTCGGGCCCGCGCTCCGTGCGCTCACCTTCGAGAAGGAGGTGCCAGACCTGCCCCTGTACTCACCGGAGAATCTGTCTGGAGCGCCGACGCGCTTGCTGGTCATCAAGAAGAATAGAGCCGTGCTGCGGACGGTGATCAATGACCTCCGCGCCGACCTGTCGCCGAGCGCAGAAGTCCCGGCTCTCGTGATCGACTTGGACACAGATGCCGCACAACCCCACTCGGCATTAGACAACTACGTCACGGCGCTGCTCAACGCCCTACCTCGAGCCCAGTACGTCGCCTACACGGCAAGCCCGTTTCGCGATGTCTCTACTCCTGGCCGGAACGATTTCATCGTGCGCGCACGGCGGTTGCCAGGCCAGATAATATCGGACTTCTTCTTCTCCGATGCCGCTGGCGTGCAGCCTGGGCCAGGCGATCTGGCCGTGCCTGGGGAGAAGGCATTCGTCCGCAAGGTCGATTGCGACGACAGTGGCTTGGTGGCTGCGATGGATGCGTTTGTGCTGACCGGGGCGATGAAGATCCACCGTTCCAAGCGGGCAGGAAGAGACCCCCTCCTGCGGCACGTGCTCTTCGTGAATGCATCTCCCCGGATCGAAGACCAGGCTGCACTGCGCGAGCGACTCGCGGCCTGTTGGCGCGCAGCCGATTACGCCGGCTCGACTGGCCGGGGCCGCCTGCGAGACATCTTTGACACTGACATTCTGCCGGTATCGCGCGCTCTTGCGACCGATATCGATTTGCCTTCGTCTTTCAGTGAATTGTCCCCAACGCTGACGGCCGCACTGGACCGGATAGGCGACGAACCGATAACAGCCGACCTCGGAATCGGAACGGAGCCAATGTGGAAGATGGTTGTGTGCAGCGCCAGCCGCGCAAGCGAGTTGGCTGGTGATGGCATGACAGTCCTGTTCCTCCACCACACTCCCGGACCGAAGACTATGTTTCGGATATTCGACATGTGGTTCGGAACACGCCCTGACTACACAGATCTCCTTCGGCTCTTTGTCCCTCGCGATTCCTCGACCGGTATCGACTCGTATGCACAAATCGCCGATATATGGCGAGAGCACGGCGGACTATGACACGTGGGTTGCCGATTGAGTCAGCGAGCCTTTCCGGGTGAGTACTATCGACTGCAAGTCAAAACATGGATTCGCCGATATCACCCATGGTGGCCCCGGCTGGCTCACATGCTGGCTGGCTCGGCCGGACACGCCAGCGACATCCGCCGCGATGCTGTTGCTTGATCAATCGGTCAGGGACCCACGAATCATCTTCGGCGACAACAGAATTGCCAAGTTAAGCCGAGTAGTCCCGCCGAGACCGAACTGCAGGCTTCCCCGCCTAGCGCCACCGGAGGATCACCATTGCTGACTGATACCTCCGCGGTGGCGGACGCCCTGCGTGAACCCGCTTGAGCCTGACTCGGCGAACGACGCTCGTCCGCCGACGCGCACGGTGCCACCGATCATAGTCGGCTGCGCATCGACAGCGATGGGCTTCGCCGGACAGCTCACCTGCGCTGACAGTGGTCTGACGATGTTGAGGAGCGATCGTTGTACAGGGGCGTCCGATAGATCGCTCGCTTGACTATGTCTATGTAGTCGATTGCGGGAGGTGCGACGATCGAAGCGCCCATGCCAGCCAAACCGCCACGGAGTCCCTGCTCCAACTCATCGATCTTTTCGCTGATCAGTGTGTGGAGGTCTTGTGTTAGGTGATCGAGTTCGAGCGCTGCGATCTGAAGGGCGCTTACTTTCGCGAGTTCTTCTGCCCACCGCGATCGGATCGTATGTACTGCTTCCAGCAGGGCGACCTCTGGCACGGCGAACCGGAAGCCCCATTCCTCCTGGCGCTCGACCAAATTGTTCCACGGGTTGCGTCGGAGGTTGTTCGCGGACACAAGGATATTGGCGTCTACCACGACGATGATCGGCCCAGCCGACGATTATCCTCGAGCCACCGCAGTCACACACACGAGGTAGGTGCATCCGTCAGATCCGATCTCGGCCCCGGAGCGGGACCGGTGAAGATGGCTCGTACTCCCGGCGGAGGTCTGACGAAAACGAACGCCGACTGAACCACCAACGAGTTGGGTGCGGTCTTCTGCCTACACAGTCGTCGCCGTGTCGGGGAGGTGGGCGCGCAGAGCGGGATTGGCGGCGGTGTAGAGCAGGCGTTCTTTGATGCTGGCCTGTTCGGGGAGCCAGGTGATCAGGGTGGGGTGGCTGGTGTGAAGCACCCACCGGCACCGGTCCTCGGGCAGATCGCACAGCAGTTGCCCGTAGTCGTGGTCGGCGAGGGGGCCGTCGACCTCGATGTGGCGCTGTCCGGTCAGACGCAACACAACATAGCGGGGCTCGCCGCGGGTTCCCGCGCTGGTTGCGATCCGCTACCTACCCGTGATGTCAGCGGTGAGGGCTTTAAGGGTGTGTACGTCTACGGCGCACAGCGCAGATATGGGAATTTCCCAGTCGTAACGTAGCCAGGCAAGCGCGAGAAGCTGTTTGCTCCGTCGGTATGAGGTTCTGTTGCGGTCGGGGTCGGTGGCCGCGATCGTGCCCGCGATTTGAGCGAGGGCCCTGGCTTGGTGCCAGGGGCTGGTGATGGTGTGGGCGATGGTCTCGGCGCGGTCGGGGTCGGTGGCCGCGATCGTGCCCGCGATTTGAGCGAGGGCCCTGGCTTGGTGCGAGGAGCTGGTGATGGTGTGGGCGATGGTCTCGGCGCGGTCGGGGTCGGTGGTCGCGATCGTGCTGGCGATGTTGGCGAGGGCGCTGGTTTGCTGCTCCGGTCTGGTGATGGTGTGGGTGATGGTTTCGGCGCGGTCGGGGTCGGTGGCCGCGATCGCGCCCGCGATCTGAGCGAGGGCCCTGGCTTGCTGCAAAGGGTTGGTGATGGTGTGGGCGATGGTGGTGGCTTGTTCGGTGAGTTGACTGGCGCGGTCGGGGTCGGTGGTCGCGATCGTGCTGGCGATGTTGGCGAGGGCGCTGGCTTGGTGCGAGGGGCTGGTGATGGTGTGGGCGATGGTGGTGGCTTGTTCGGTGAGTTGACTGGCGCGGTCGGGGTCGGTGGTCGCGATCGTGCTGGCGATGTTGGCGAGGGCGCTGGCTTGGTGCGAGGGGCTGGTGATGGTGTGGGTGATGGTTTCGGCGCGGTCGGGGTCGGTGGTCGCGATCGTGCTGGCGATGTTGGCGAGGGCGCTGGCTTGGTGCGAGGGGCTGGTGATGGTGTGGGCGATGGTTTCGGCGCGGTCGGGGTCAATAGCCGCGATCGCATTGGCGATGTGGGTGAGGGCCATGGTCTGCTGCAAGGGGCTGGTGATGGTGTGGGCGATGGTGGTGGCTTGTTCGGTGAGTTGAGTGGCGCGGTCGGGGTCGGTGGCCGCGATCGCGTCGGCGATGTTGGCGAGGGCGATGGCTTGCTGCGGCGGGTCGGTGATGGTGTGGGCGATGGTTTCGGCGCGGTCGGGGTCGGTGGCCGTGATCACGCTGGCGATGCGGGTGAGGGCCCTGGCTTGGTGCCAGGGTCTGGTGATGGTGTGGGTGATGGTTTCGGCGCGGTCGGGGTCGGTGGTCGCGATCACGCCGACGATGTTGGCGAGGGCGATGGCTTGCTGCGAGGAGTTGGTGATGGTGTGGGCGATGGTTTCGGCGCGGTCGGGGTCGGTGGTCGCGATCACGCCGACGATGTTGGCGAGGGCGATGGCTTGCTGCGGCGGGTCGGTGATGGTGTGGGCGATGGTGGTGGCTTGTTCGGTGAGTTGAGTGGCGCGGTCGGGGTCGGTGGTCGCGATCGCGTCGGCGATGTGGGTGAAGGCTCTGATCTGCCGCTGTGGGTTGGTGATGGTGTGGGCGATGGTGGTGGCTTGTTCGGTGAGTTGAGTGGCGCGGTCGGGGTCGGTGGTCGCGATCGCGTCGGCGATGTGGGTGAAGGCTCTGATCTGCCGCTGTGGGTTGGTGATGGTGTGGGCGATGGTGGTGGCTTGTTCGGTGAGTTGAGTGGCGCGGTCGGGGTCGGTGGTCGCGATCGCGTCGGCGATGCGGGCAAGGGCGATGGCTTTGTCGCAGAAGTCGGTGATGGTGTGGGCGATGGTTTCGGCCCAGTTGGGGTCGGTGGTCGCGATCGCGTTGGCGATGTGGGTGAGGGCCTTGGTTTGGTCCCAGGGGTCGGTGATGGTGTGGGCGATGGTGGTGGCTTGTTCGGTGAGTTGAGTGGCGCGGTCGGGGTCGGTGGCCGCGATCACTCCGACGATGCGGGCAAGGGCGATGGCCTTGTCGCAGGAGTCGGTGATGGTGTGGGCGAAAGTTTCGGCGCGGTCGGGGTCGGTGGCCGCGATCGCGCCCGCGATTTGGGTCAGCGCGGCACCCTGCTGCGATGAGTCGTTGATGCTGCGGGCAATAGTTTCGGCGCGGTCGGGTTGGCCGAGGCGTGCCCATATGGCTGGCAGTCCTGGCGGGATATTGTCGTAGCGGGTGTGGAGGTCGTCGCGGTGGCGGGCGAGGCGCGCGGTGGTGAGCAGGTCGGGGTCGGGCTGCTCACAGATGTGTTGCTGGACGGTGCGGATCTCGGCGAGTGCGTTGGCGTCGCCACCGGTATGTGCGCGCATTCGGTCGTGGCGGCCTGCGTCGAGGGCCAGCGTCGCCATCCGCGGGAAGTCCTGGTGTTTGTCCAGGATCGGGAAGTAGCGGCGTAGCAGGAAGTCGGGGGTGGTCGCGGGCCAGGCGAGGTCGCGGTAGCGGTCGGCCCAGGTGTGCAACCGTTGCAGGCACTGGTTGGTGTAGTTGGTGCCGAGTTCGGTCTCTGCGGTGCGTTGCAGGGTTTCGTGGGCGAGTACGTACACCGGGTCTCCGGCGCCATCGAGGCCGGAGTGGTGCGAGCGGGTTCGCAGGCTTCGGCCGGCGACCGCGTGCAGTAGTTCGTGAATCTCGAAAGGTGCCATGCCGGTGAGGTCGGTGAGTTCGGAGGCGGTGAGGCCGTTGGCGGTGGTGATCAGCGCGAGCAGGTCGCGGTGCTCGACAGGGCCGCGCAGCAGTGCCCGGAGTTCTCGGCCCGCCTTGTCGCGGACACCGGCGGCGAAGGGTGAGGAAGTGAGTGGGTGGGGATCGGTCCTGGTGAGGGGGTGGCCGTGCGGGATGGGCAGGCTGGGGCCGTAGCGGCTAGCGACGATGACTCGCAGATTCGGGTGCGGGTTCCTCGGCAGCAGGGTGACGATCGGGGGTGTGCCGTGGTCTTCGTCGAGCCCGTCGACCACGAGGACCAGGCGTCGTCCGTTGTCGGCTTGTTGCTGGGCCGCCAGGGCGAGGAGGTCGTTGCGGAGTCCGTCGCGGTTGATGGTGGCGGCGGCGATCAACGCTCCCTGGTCCGGCAGCAGGACGGCGAGTTGTTCGAGAACGGCTGTGGTGAAGGCGGTGTGGGTGTTCTGATCGGCGAGGCGGTCGGTGACGAAGAACCCAAGCACGGTCAACTGCGGGGGTGGGTACAAGGTGAACCACGACAGCAACGCCGTCTTTCCCGCCCACGGCCCAGCTTTGATCCACAGGTACGGGTTCTCACCGCGGCAGAACTCGGTCAGTTCCTTGAGTTCGTGGTCGCGGTCGTGCAGGCCGTCGACCGGGGTGAGGAACTCGCGTACCTGGGATACGTACAGTGATTTTCCGGTGAGCAGCGCCGCGTTCGACACAACACCGACCTCGTAGTGGTGGGCGGTGTGGGTGATCGTCAGGTCACGCCCGGTTTTCACCCGGTCGAGGTCGTAGAGCGGTGCGCCGAGCCGGTGAGTGTCCTTGTTCATGGGCGTGGGGTGTCGTCACGGCCGCTGTGGATGTCCTCGAAGGTCATGTCACCGCCGGACCGAACCCGGCGTGCTCTGACCCCGGTACCCGTTGCGCGAATGCCTCTGACCCGCAGTGCTCGTCCGGCCTTCACGTCGCGCAGATCGACCCCGACGGCGGGCTCGCTCTCGGGTGGAGGCGTGGATTGTCCACGCTGGACCCAGAGTGACGCCGCGAACACACCGACGGTCAGCACGACGACGGCCACCCAGGTCCAGGCCGAATGATCACTCCCCGTCGCGTAGTTCACCGCCGCCGCCAGCGCTGTGCTCGTCGCCGCTGTCGCGGCTGTGGGCAGAGCTACGCGCGACAGAGTCTGTCCTGACACCACACCAACCTCCCACCCGAAATGTTGAGGACGATCCTCACAGCTCAACGCACAGAAATCCAGACGACCCTTCCTATGCTGCACACGAGGGGCCAACCGTTACAAAACTTATGCCCGACAATCGCTTCAGCAATCCGAACAAACCGGCTTGCTGCACACAGCGTGCGGAGGAGACTGGCCCGCCGCGACGCTGGGATGTCATGATTCGGCATCAATCGCGTTGTTGTGCATCGGGTTTCGATGCTGTGGACATGGGAACGGGTTTGGCCTGCTATAAGCAGGTCGCTCAGCTGCTCACTGCGGTGTTTTCAGCGGGCACGATGTTCGGCTCGTTCGGGCTGGCAGTGCCGAGTACCGCTGAGCGGATGGCGGCCCAGTTGGCGGCCTTCCACCATTGAAATAGGTCGAGTGTCGAGACGACGTGGACAGTGAGACCTGCGATGAACTCGGGTCGCCGATAGACTTGCCGATTCCGTTGGTCGGGCTCGGCTCTGTATTCGTGGTTGACGATCAGTGTTCCGCCGGTGACCGGCTCGTCGGGCCTTGCGGCACGCCAGGTGTCCAGGTGGCGCATCAGGTCGCCGACGAGGCTCTCACCTGCGTGTCCGCGAGCAGATTTGACCTCGACAAGCTGGGATCGACCATTCGCGTACGCCAATAGGTCGGCCGACCAGGTCCCTTTTTCGCGGATGTCGAGATTATTCGTCGTGAGTCCAGCGTCGCGGAGGACGCGTTGGACGCCGCCGACGAGCGCGTCGCCCACTCCGTACAGCAGTGCATCGCGGATCGGTGCCGCGTTGGCTTTGGCCCGGTCGAGTTCGTTGTGTAATAGCGTTCGTTCCTCGTCGTGGCGGATCGCCATTGCGGTGACAGCTTCGTGGGCTGCGATCTCGTCGGAAGTTTGCCAGGTCGGATCGACAGCCGCGGCTCGGGGAATGCGCCGAGCCGCTTCTGGGGCATATTGAGGAATGGCGCGCTGAATCAACCAATCCAACAGGCTATTCCAGTCGATCGCGTCGGGAACGATATACCAGGGCAACCTTCGGTTCGGTGCGAGCCAGGCGGCTACCACCGGTTGCCCGAGGTGATCGATCAGGATCGGTTCTAGTGACCCCGATGGGGGAGCCATGATCGTCTGAACGCCATATCCGTCGTGTTCGTTCATTGGCGGCACGCGCAGTGTCCACCACGGCGCGTCGGGGGCGCGGTTGAGTAGACGTTTGCCGAGGTCTTGGTCGGCAAACGACAAGTTCGGGGCGAGTTTGGGGCGGGCAGGTAGGGAGCCGCTGCCCCAGCACCGTGTTTCTGAATCTCCCAAGACCGAGACAACCCCTGGCGCGCCGATCGCCTGATCGAATCCGTTGCCGATGGTGCTGAGCACCAGGGCTGTGTCTTCGCGCCCGGCTGCGCCCTCGATGAAGCGCTTGAATTCTTGTTTGCCCTTCCCCAGGAAGCTGTTGTCGGGCTCGAGCGCAGCGACGCAGTCAAAGGTCTCACTGTTCAGCCAGCGCGGGGCTATACCGAACTTGTCCCAGTCAACGGCATGGCTGATAAGCGGTGACTTCTGCTCCTTGGCCTGGCTGCGAACGCGGGTTCGGCTCGTCAGAGCCTTGCGGCGCAGTCGCGTCTGCGTGCCCGATATGCACCGGGCGGCGATGATCGCGATGCAGCGCTCGACGGCGACTGTCCGGGCGACTGAATCCGCGCTTGCTCAGTTCGACCAGGGTGGACCGGTATTGCCAATGTGGGATTGCGCAATCCCGACGCCAGAACTGCCGGTGCCGCATCGATAGCTGACGCCTGGGCCGGACGAGCCCGACCTGATCGAAGACCTACCCCGACTCGCGCTGCAACTCACCGACGCCCCCGAGGCCCTGCAACGCAACCTGTACGAGGCGTTCGGTCTCAAGATCGTCTACGACCACAACACCAAACGTGCCACCATCCACGCCACACTGACCACGGAGACACTCCCCGCCGCCGCACAAGCCACCGCCGCGCTGACCGCTATGGCATCCCCGGAACCCGCCGTCGAGCCGCCGCCAGCATCAATGCGTGTCGTAGATCCACTCAATGCGGCCAGCCATGAAGCAGCAGGCCGGTCTCCTCCATCGACGAACTGCGTACGGCTGGGTTGAGGTCTGACGCAAAGAACGGCCGCGGGTTTGAGTCAGGGACGGCGAACACGGTCTGCCCTGCCGAAGGTGGCGATCTCGATCCACGGCTGCCGGGTTCATGGAAGGCTGTGGTGCGATGGCGCGTACCGATCCGATCAATCGGACTCAGTTCGACGTTCTGCAGTGGGTGAGCGATGGCTGTCCATAGGGGGTGATGACTGGCCACACGTACAAGACGACGGCGAACGCCCTCGAATGGCGCGGCTTGGTGTCCGTGTCGAAGAAGGGCGGAGTATGGCGAGCTGAAGCCACCGATGCAGGCCGCTACTACCTCGAGCACGAAGACTATCCTGGCGGGCACTGGGACAAGAAGCCGTCAATGGCCCGAGCAGTCCGGCCGAGCGCCGCACTGGTGAAGAGGAACCGATCCTCTGGCCCTACGGCCTCTCCACAGCCGCAAAAGGAGCGGCCGGCCTCCACTGAGCCGCGTAAAGCGAAGCCACCTCCACGGTTGCGGCCGGTTGATCAGCTGATCGCTGATCTTGTTCAGGCGGGCGGCGTGTTACAGGTCAAGCGATCTGCCCGCGAAGGACCGGACTACGAGAGGTTGGTGGCGACCGCGATCCGGTACGGGAAGGTACCGGACGGGAAGCTACTCGTGATCGAAGACGGCAATTACTGTGACGAGACCTTCGTGATCAAGTTCGCCGATCCGCCGGCCTGGATGACCGTAGTGCTCGAACCAGTGCACGTCCCGGATGGCCCGACGAAGTGGGATCCTGCTGTTACCCGGATCCGGGACTCCGAGAATCGGTTACAAATGAAGCGCCCGGTTCGCATGCGCGCATTGCGGATTCTGAACATGCTCGCGGTGACGGCAGAAGCGAAGGGGTACAAGGTCGCGACCGGGGCGGCTGCGCAGAGGCGCGGCTACAGTGGCCGGGCGGAGATTGCGGGCGACCTTCGGATCTCGATTCTGGACCCGGATCCCGAAATACGATCACGTGCCCAGTGGGCGGCTCACCCTCACGATCACCAACGGCCGTCCCTTCGACAATCGGGCTGGACGTACAAAGATGACACCGTTATCGACTTGGCGCAGGTGATGCAGGAGCTGGAGTTGCGTGCCGCCGACGCCGAGGAGGCGCGTCTGGCCGCTGAACGGAAGGCGGCTGAAGAGAAGCGGCAGTGGGAAGCGGCGATGGCCGCGGCGAAAGCCGCCCGTGCCGAGGCGTGCCGTGCCGAGGTTCTGTAGGGGCAACTGCAGCGGTGGCGTTTGGGGCTCGAACTCGATGAGTACCTTGCGGCAATGCATCGACATATCGAGACGATCACCGATGTAGAGGAGTCTGCTAGTTCCAGGCAGTGGCTGGAGTGGGCAACCAGTTATCGCGATCGTATTGACCCGCTTCGGAAGAAACTGCAGATGCCGGTAATTCCCAACCCCGACGCGGAAGCCCTCAAACCATACCTGGACGGCTGGAGTTACTGGGGGCCGCAGAGAGGGACGCGGTGGTGACCCTGAGCCGCTTTGCATGTAGTTCGGAAACGACCTTGAGTCCAAGAATGATTCTCAACACCCGCCTTTAGGGGTGGTCAGGAGGTCACCAGAGCGGAGGGCCACACTCCGGCTCGACATTAAGGGTCTTACCCTCCGCTACCGAGCTGAGCTGCTTGCGTGATAACAAGTTGTGGGGCAAGCATTAGGCGACTCGTTTGACAATGCGCTACATGGAGCGTGATAGGTGCGAGCATTGCCCATTGAGCATCCCGCCCGCTAGCCTCCGTCGTCGAGCGGCGGTCGGATACCCGTGGAATCCGGAGTCGCAAGAAACCCAGAGTTCTATCGACTCGACGACCCCGGGCACGACGGACGAGCAGCGTGCTGCGAATCCGGATGGTCGGAAACCGGTTCGCGCCTGGACGGACCACCTTTGGAAGGGGCCCGAGCGTGGTTGTGAGGCGCCCGCCCGGGGTGGTGTCCAAGGCCTCATGTAGAGACCCGGAACCCGTTGCCGCGCTTGCGCAGTCCGGCGACGATCGAGATTAGATCCTGGAGCGAGGAGAGTGCATTCCTCGACGGCTCTCGCGGACAGGGGTTTTCGGATGCTCGCTTATAGTTGGATGCGATCGGCGAGCAGGTCCAGAGGGGAGTCGCGGTGGCTGGTGAACTTCGGGTTCGGGTCGACCGGCTTCGCGAGGCGTCGCGGTTCGTCGCCGACAAAGCGCAGACGATCCGAGAGCGGCTCGCTCACCTCGATGAAACGATCGGCAGAGAGCTGTTGGCCGACGGTTGGCGGGGTCGGGCGGCTTCGGCATATGACGAGTCCTGGGTGGAGTGGAAGCGTGGGGCGGATCAGATCGTCGCGGCGTTGGAGACGTCGGCAATGAACCTCGCCGACGCGGCCAACCGTTACGAGTTTCGCGATGGCGCCAATGCCGACGGTTTGACCGGGCTTGGAAATCAGGTGTAGCTGTGGCTGACGACGACTACAGCTACCGTGTGAATCTGGCGCAGCTCGATGACGCGATCGCGACCATGGCGAAGTTCGGCGCCGAGGTCGAAGGTTTGCTGCGTGAGGTGGATCAGCACGTCGCCGATCTGCATTTGTCGTGGTCGAGCCAAGCCGCGGAGGCGCAGCGTGTAGCCCATGACCGGTGGGTGGTCGGTGTCGGTGAGATGCGGGACAACCTCGATGAGCTACGTGAGGTGGCTCGTCGGGCGCACACGAATTACGTCGGAGCTGCCGAGACCAACTACCGGATGTGGCCGCAGTGACGGCTCCGACCGTACCGGTTATAGTCCACCGCGCCGGTGAATACGCCTCCGCGGGTGAGGTGTTCGGCCAGATGTCGGCTGACACGGTGACAACGCACGCGGCGCTGATCACTGTGTTGAGCGCGTATTCGGGGATGGCGGGTAGCGACAGTGTCGGTGGTCAATGGGCCAGTGCCTATGATGAGGCCGCCCAGCTGGCAATCTCAGCGTCTTCGAAGCTGGCGACAGCGTGTGGTCAAACCAGGGATTTGATCGCTGTCGGAGCACATAACCATCAGCTCGCGGAGACCGGTTCCGATACGCGCAACCCTTCCTCGCCTGCACCTCCGCACCTGTCGATCGCGCCTTGTCTGGCCGAAGACGCGCCGTCGGCGGCTGGCGACGGGATCCCCGAGCCATTCGGGTGGTCAATCCTCGAGGACCTTGTCGGTTTCGGCTGGCCCAACGGTCACCAAGACCAACTCGACGCCGCCAAAACCGCATGGCACACCGCCTCGGCCGACTACCGCACCGTGGCTGCACAGGTGCCCCGAGCAGTCGAGCTGCTGACAAACCAGCAGTCGCCGGAGATCGGGATCGCGGTCGCCACCTGCCAGGAGCGCAAGAGCGATCTCAACGCCTTGGCTGATGCGTGCCAAACGCTCGGTGACTCCTGTGGCGAGTACGCCCATCACCTCGATGAGGCCCACCATAAGATTCTCGAGGAGGTCAAAGACTTCCTGATCGAAACCGCGGCCGCTGAGGTCGTCTTTGCCGTGTTGGCGCCGTTCACCGCAACGGTTTCGGAATGGGTGGGCAACACCGCGCTTGCTGGTCGTATCGCGGTGCGAGCTCGTCGCATCGCCACCATCATCGGCGAGCTCGGCACCAGGGTTACCGAGATAGTGACGCGCGCGATCAGGCCGGTCACTGCGGCACTGAAACCGCTACTGGACAAGGTCGGCAAATGGGTCGACGTCGCCAAGGCGAAGCTGTGGACACGCGAAGCCCGTGGGGCGACCCCTGGAAGGGGAACCGTCGATGAATGGCTCAGCGGCGGGCGGCGTCGGCCAGCGAATATGCTCGATGACCCCGCACAAACGAAGTGGGCCCAAGATGCCTACGACAACTTCACCCAAGACCCGCGCGACATCTCCGCGATCAGCCGCAACACCGACGATCTCGTCCGCGCCAACGGCGCAACAGGCTTCTCCGAGGCCGAGATCGCCGCGATCAAGAAGCATCTGTTCGACACCGAACACCCGATTTTGGACTACGAGACCGGCCAAGTCGTGGTCCGGAAGTTCGACCCCGATCCCGAAATCGCCGACGCGTGGATCCGGCTGCGCTCCGGGAACGCCCTGCCCGAGGACCACGTCTTGCTCGAGCACGAGCTCGCCGAGTTGAATTACCTGCGAGCGAACCCGGGGATCACGTATCAGGATGCTCACCGGGTGGCGAACGAGTCGTTCAATTGGCAGACCCAGGTTCCGTTGAACAAGCGCGAAGACTTCGAAAGTGGATGGTGAGCATGGCAGCAATCGTGTACTTCGCCAAAGAGTCCGAGAGCCCGGAAATCGTCGTATACGAGTTCGGTGACGACCCGGGGACTCTGACAAGGAAACTGGCCATGGACAAGGCTTCTCGGACAGCCCAGCCGGTCGACGGCGACGTCGACTACACCTTCCTCAAAGCGTCCAGGAAGATCAACTCCGTGTACAGAGAGTCCAACGCATGGCCGGAACGCGGTATGAGTGTGAGCTGACCTGACCCGCGTGTGACGATGCCGCCCGGTGGGCAGCTTCTACACGCCGTGGCGACAGTCACAGCACACACTCACTAGGGAGGTGGATTGCTCATGACGAACATGGGGCAATGGGAGCAGCAGCTTCAACAACAGCTCACCGAGATCCGCAGCCACGGCGAGCGAGTGACCGAGAAAGCAGCCGATCTCCGCGGGCACGGCGAAGTCCGCGGCGTCCTCATCGAAGTCGATGCAAGCGGTGAGATCACCAGCTTGCACATCGCCCCGGCCGCAATGAAATGGACCAGCAGCCAGCTTGCGAGCGCTGTGCGCGATTGCCACAGCAAAGCCCGCTCCGACATCAAGTCCAGAATCGAACGACTTCTGCAGAAGGTCGACCCGCGTCTTCTCGACCAGGCGAAGGTGCTCCTGGCTCTGGAGGCGAGGACTAGCGAACATCGCCGACCGTTGGACGATGCGGCTGTGCAGGAAGCTGACGACGCCTTTTTCGAACGCCGCAACCTCTACGGCGGCTGGACCAGCTGAAAGCCGGACGCTGCGCTATCGACTGATGCCCCTACCGATAGCGCAGCAGGTTGTCCTCGCGGCTGGAGAGGCAGGCAAAGTCACGCCCGGCGTAATCACACCCGAACAACGCTGGCCTTCGGGGAAGTTCTACCAGTGTTCAGGAGACAGCGGGCAGGAAGTCGGGAAGGGGCGGAGCTGTGGTGATCACGCCAATGAATTTGGCTGTGGTGGTGGCGATTTCATAGAGAGTCGCAGGTACCGGTACTCGGGAGGACACGCACGATATGGGCAACTGGGAAACGCCTGGTCATCATGAGTACGTATCGGATCTGAGCATCGCGGTGTCCTACGCCTATTGCGCTGTCGCGGATCGTGGACGGTGACTGTTCGGGGATGGATGGGTGGGCATCGCGCGCTCGGTGGAACTGTCGGCGGTAGCTGAGGGGAGGCGGTGGTGCACTCTTGTCCGGTTTTGCGTAGGAGGATGAGACCATGACGGCGGTCGAGAATGCGTTCAGATGGGCTCGCGTCCAGGCCGTTCGGCACATGGCCGCGTGCGAGCGGACGGGCCTGCGGTGGAGCGAGACGACAATCACCGAGATCGTGACAGCCCACACCTCCCGGGCAGTTACCGTCGTTCCGTTTACCCAGCGAGCCGAGGTTCTCAGTGGTGCCGACTGGGTCTGGTGGTGGGTGGACGGCGCGGACGCTTACGGGATGCTCGTCCAGGCGAAGCGCGTGACCGTGACGAGGAGCAAGTGGAACTTCGACTTCGGCTACGGAGCGAGGGGCGCGGCGCGCTCGCAACGCGAGGTGCTTCGCTCCGCGGCTGCGGCGCTGGGCCTCCTGCCTGTATATGCGCTTTACCTCGGCACAGGTGACTACCGGAGGTGGGAGCGCTGCCCGGACGTTCACCGGAGCGGACGCTGCATCCATTGCGTCAAGCGCACTATCTCCCTGATGCCTGCCCTGCTTGCAGACGAACTGGTTGTGAGTGACGCGGCGTCAACCTATGGGCGGTCTGTGGCACTGGAGGACATGTGGACACGCCCCCCGGCGAGCCCACCGCTGATACCGGCGCTCAAGAAGCAGCTAGCACCCGAACTCTCGGACTTCCTGCAGAATCGGCAGGACGGAACACGAGCAGTCGCCCGTTCGATGATCGACCTGGTGTTGAGAGCTCGCTCCGAGCAGTTCAGCGCAGTATCGACGAGTGTCGTAAGCGAGCACTATGGCGGTCATGACCAGCTTGGCCCAGTCTTCTGCGACGTCCCCGACGACACCGGGCACTGGGGTCTAAGGTACTTCGAGCACACGCTCAACCCTCTGCGGCAAGCGCCGCCCGGCTACGTCCTTGAGATCACCGCGGGCGACTTCAATGAGGACCGCGTGGCATCAAACATGCCCGACAACGTCGCAGGCATCGTCGTGGTGCGAGTGCCGCAATACGAGTGAGCAGCAGCGGTTAGCCAGCCGAAAGCCCGGTGCTTCGATCTTTCCGGAGGTCATGACTTCACATTAAATTGTCGCAGTGCACATTTCATCGAGCGTCGCAGGTACCGGTACTCGGCAGGGCACACAGAACATGGGCAACGGGAGACCGCCTGGGAATTGTGGGTATATATCTCGTCTGACAGATCGTGATGCCCTGTGGAGGTCGGGCAATCGGTCCGGGTTGATGGTGCCTCGGGTGTGGCATGTTGACCCTAGAGGCAGGCCTGACCTGCGGTTTCCTGTCGGGTAGTTGCTGATTGAAGCTGATTGCCAGCTATGAACCGCCACGCCGTCGCTGATTTGCCGCCAGCAATGGTGCTACCAGGATCTCTCCCGTGGTGTGCGCGAACGATACGATGTCCCCACGCCAGGCTCGACACCGCGCCGCCGAGTTCGTATGTACTTCTGACTGGTCCCCGATGACGGATAACCGGTCTCATTAATTGGGACTGGCCAGCTGGACTATTTGAGTAATCAGAACAGTGTTTGCTGGTCATTAGTTGTCTGACTGGTCCGCTTTCTCGCCGGGATTCGCTTTCGTTGCCGCTGCATCCTTTCCCGGGGAGTCTCGGGGCTGAGGTCGATCGCGGCTATCAAGTCATGACCGGATCTTGGGGCCTCCATCACGATCTGGACCAGCTTCTCGGCGGTGATGCCCGTACTACCTATCCAACCTTCCTTGGCAAGGTCGATAAAGAGAGTGTTCGTCAGATAGCGCTCTACACGATCGTAGCCGAGGTACCGGCCGGTCCTCGGCCCGTTCACGCGTTCATCGAGAAGTGCCAGACGCACGTAGGACAGCGGCAGATACAGTCCCGGAAGGAGTTCCGCATTGTTTGGGTCGATCTCGCCCGATGCCGTCTTCGTGCGGCACAGCTTCAGGTAGCAGAAATCCTTGCCGAGCCGCCACTCCGCATGGGACTGTGGTTCGCCACCGAATTCGGACAGCTGCTTCATTCGATCGAGCTGACTCTCCAGATGAGGGTCGACCCGTACCTCCTTGTGGTCTTCCAGCTTCTTGTACTGCACGAGAACGCCGCTTTTCGCCTCCACGTGGTAGTAGATGAGGTCGGCGCCCAGGACCCGCTCAGGCTCTTCGGTATCCACATTCACGACGTGCATGTGGCGTTTCCCATCGCTGAATATCCGCACGTGCGTGTCCCGTCGACGTTGAGGTGTCCAGCCGGGCAGCACCTCGAGATCGTGTGCGATGAGATCTTTTTCGGACGTTTTCTTAATGCCGGCCAGTACCGAGGCCGTCGGATCGTCTGGGACCTCCCAGGTCCGCAGCTGCCTGGTGTCGAAGTCTCCCAGCCGGAGTGCAGTACGGATCGCGTCGAGACCGAGCTCCCAGCGATCGGCACCAGCGGATCGAACCGGTTCCTGCCGTAGTCTCTGCAGACGGAGGAGGGTGCTTTCGAATTCTGGCAGTAACCGCACAATTGCGTCCACGATGGCGTCGTCAGCTGCCTGCGTTAGGACCCCGTCGCGCTCGCTGATCGCTGCCGCGACCGTGTCACGGTGCGGCTTGCGTAGTGCACCTTGCAGAGTCGACGTTGGAATCGGCTTCGGCAACTCACATACATTAGTGATCATCAGGCCCTGATCACGATCAGTCACCCGATGTCCGCGCTTGAACACCACGCCGACATGGGTAAGCATCAGCGGATGCGTTCGCCCGGACACCTTGCTG
This sequence comes from Nocardia sp. NPDC005745, assembly GCF_040630775.1. Lineage (NCBI taxonomy): Bacteria > Bacillati > Actinomycetota > Actinomycetes > Mycobacteriales > Nocardiaceae > Nocardia > Nocardia sp. NPDC005745. Next base: position 21,811 of record NZ_JBEXYF010000026.1, on the reverse strand, counting down.
AACAGAAAGGCTAGGTGAGGAAATGCCGCAGGTGGGCGATCGAGGTCGTCCGGAAAAGCTGTGGTGTAGGAGTCTCGATCCGACCGATCCGAGGTGACGAGAAAGGGCAGGCTGTTACGAGCAAGCAGGTAGCCCATGCCGTGGACCTCCTGCCGGAATCTCGGGTTCGTATGCCTCCGAGAGCAATTCCCCTCCCTGTGGTGGCCTGCCATTTGATCCTGCCATAGTTCACCGGGGGGTCTGCAACATGTCGAGGTGAAGTGCCGACGACCTACGCTGGCCTTCGTTGAGCCTGGTGTTCGGGCGGCTTGTGCGGTACCGAGGTCAGCTGCGGTGGAGTGGCAGTATGGTCACGTCCGCGTTGCTCCCGGTCAGTTCGCGCAGGGCCATCACGGTCGGCACGACATCGGCTACAGCGCGGACTACGACGACCCCTTGTTCTGAAGGTGGGGATACCAGCTCGGTAGTAATGTACTCACGATCCCTCTGTCACAGTGGCTATTTCGAGGATGCCAACTTGCATGCGGCATCCGCAGGCCGAACGAATGATATTGGGCAACGGCACTACCCCGTTTCGGCTTTCAGCCAGGAGCAGTCTGTCGGGTGTGCGCCCGATCCGGGTGTCGGTCGGTTCGTAGCAGGTATGCAGGTCTTCCGCACCGGAACGCCCAGCCCGCAGATATGCCGGCTGACTTGCCGCGATCGAATGTCGGGCAGTGGAGCGCGAGCGCACGATCATCGAATCCGGCGCTAGCGGGTACTCCCAGATCGGTCCAACGCGAAGCAGATCGAAGTTCTTGGGTATTGCTGTCCGGCGCGGCCGGACTATTCTTGGTCAGTGGGTGATGGGGATGAGCTGGTCGAATCGGCGGGGGTTGATCCTTGGGCCGCTTATCTACCGGGGCAGGAATTGGTGCCTGCCTACTTGGTGTCTCGGTTCGCGGCACAGTATCGCGCGATCGTCGATGTGCTGGTCGAGGCGCAGGACACCAGTCTGACCGGGATGTCGTTCGATGAGATCGCTAGCCGGTTGCGGGCGTGGGTGAGTGAGCGTGCCGGACAACAGGTGGCCGATCGGCTGTTGCACGAGGACTCCTTCGCGCTCGATGCTCGTTTGACCAGCCTGGTGCGGTGGGGAGTGCTCACTCGGTGGCAGGAGCCGGCGCGCACGGGGGAGGATTTTCTGCGGCGTCGTGATCGTTTCCAGCTGACTCCGACAGCGGCCCGCCTGCACGCGTTCTGGACTATGGATCTGGCCGCTGATGAGGATGCCGCCGCGGATCTCACACTGGCTCCCAGGGCGATTCACGACCGGTTGCGCGGGTTCGCCGACGCGGTGCGGGACCGGAATTTCCCGGCGGCTGCGGCGGAGTATCAACAGGTCATCGCCTTGCATCACGGGATGGCGGTGGCGGCGCGATCTTGGCAGCGCAGCCTGGCGCATGCGCTGTCCGGCGGGCCGGACCCGGACAAGCAGGAAGTTCTGTGGCGGACGCTGCAATCCTATGTCGGGATGTGGGGTGAGCAGGTCGACATTCACACTCCAGCTGTCGCGGCGCTGATGGCGGAGGTGCGTCCGCAGCTGACCGACTCGGTGCTGCGGGCGTGTGTGCGTGGTGCCCTTGCCGACGACGCACCCGACAACGTGGTGGACCTGCAGGTGCAGCGATGGATGCGCACCTGGGAATCGTTGCGGAGCTGGTTCGACGGCGCCGATGGGCAGGCCAGACGGTTGCGCAGGCAATTGCGCGACCTGGTAGCGCCGTGGGCCCGCAACATGCACATTCTGCTTGATACCGGTGGTGCGCTGACCCGGCGCGGAGAGTTGCTTGAGCTCGCTGGTGCGATCGAGCGCGCACCTGACGACGAAGCGGCCTGGCGCATGTGGGACACGGCCATCGGTGTGTTCCCGGCGCGTCATCTGCTGATCGCCGCTGACGGTGCCGACGACCACGCGTTGGCCTGGTCCGATGCCGCTGCGGCACCGATCACGGCACGGTATCGGGAACACGGCCAGCGGGCTGCGGTCGGCAGCCGGGTCAAGGCGATGAATACGGCCACCGGCCGGGCGGCGGCACGGCGCGCACGAACCGCGGCCTTGGCGCAACGGCGGGAGGCCGAGGCGGGTTTGCGCGCGCGATCGGGGACCGAACTGGCGGACTGGGCGCCGCTGTCGGAGCCCGAACTACGGATGTTGCTCGATCTGCTGGCGACGGCGCGGGGGCGACGTGGGGAGCCGCAACGTGCCGGGGTCACCGAAGACGGCCGATGGCGGGTCACTTTAACCGAGCCGGCGGTTGCCGGCACCACCACCCTGGACTGCCCGCACGGCCGGTTCGTGACACGGAACTGGCATTTCACGCTGGACCCGGCAGAGGTGGAGCACGGTGGATGACGATCGGGACGCGCTGTGCCGGCGCCGCGCGTTCATCGGGCTGCTGGCCAACCCGGTGGTCGACCGCGTCCGGCATCGGGAACTGTTCGGCCTCATTCGGCATCCCCGGCATCGGCCGGAACTGGTGAACTGGTTCTCCTCCCGCCTCGGCTACCGCTTGGTGGTCACCGACACCGCGGCCAGGTTGTTCCGCCTGCCCTTGGGTGACACCGTGCTCGCGCCGCGCCGGGTCAACCCGCCGCCGCGTCGGGCGCTGGTGCTGGCGCTGCTGGCCGCCGCGGCAGCTGAGGAAGCCGAGGACATCACCTCCACCCAGGACCTGTCGGATCGGGTGCGGGTGATCTCGGCGCGCGACGACTGCCCGGTCACTCCCTACGAGCCCGATCGGTTCACCGAGCGAAAGCTGCTTATCACGGCCCTGGAGCTGCTGGTGTCGGCCGGTGCGCTGGCGCCGGCGGGCAGCGATAGTGTGGACCGCCGTGACGGCTGGGCCCGGCAGTCGGACAAGGTCGGCGGCACCTATGGTGTGCAGCGCGAGATGCTGCTGCGCATGGCCGACCCAACCGCGCTCAAGGCTGCGCTCGACCAGCGCGGCGCGGTGTTCACCGAGGCGGCTGAACGATTCGCGGTGATGCGGCGGATCATCGAGCTGCCGGTCTGCCTTTACAGTGATCTCACCGAAGCCGAGCGTGCGTATCTGATCCGGCAGCGCAGCCGGGTGGTGGCGTGGTGCACCGAGATGACCGGTTGGACGGTGGAACAGCGTGCCGAAGGGTTGGCCCTCATCGCCGGTGAGGAATCGGCAACCGACCTGCCGTTCCCGCGGTTGCGTGCAGTCGATTTCGTTGCCCTCGTCGTGCTCGGCGACCTGTATGGACGCCGGGACAACGACGGCGTGGTAACCGAGGCCGACCTGCTGAACGCCGTCGAACAGGTTGCGGTGCGGCATCCGAAGTCGATCACCGCCGAGGTCGCGGCGCCGACCGCGCGCCGGGAGCGGGTAGTGGAACTGTTGCGGGCGCTCGACATGCTTCGGCCGGGACTGCGCCCTGGACTGTGGCAGCTGACCCCAGCGGCCGCACGATACCGCGCGCCGGAGATTCTTGCCGAAACCGCACGTATCGAGGAGCTTCGATGACCGTCGAACTCGCCGCCACGCAAACCTGGGGGCAGGACTGGCTTCAGGCCGCGCTGTCTCGGCAACTGCCCTCGCCAGGCCGTCAGCGATGGCAACCGTTGCGCGTGGGCATCGTGAATCTGTGGGAATACGACGACGCGGAATTCTGGTTCGCCGACGGCAGACTGGTTCTGCGCGGCGGAAACGGTGCGGGCAAGACCAAGGTGCTGGAACTGACCACGCTACTGCTGCTGCGCGGAGAGATCGCACCATCAGTGCTCGACCCGTTCGGTTCCCAGCATCGCAGTATGCGTTTCAATCTACTGCCCACCGGCGACGGTGACGACCCACGCGAACCTGCCGATGCCGGACTCGGATACGCATGGGCGGAATTCGGACGGATCACCGAGGACGGGTCCCCGGCCTACTTCACCTGTGGGCTCGGTGCCTCGGCGCGCGCTGGCAGCGGGACCGTTCCGGTCAGCACCTGGCATTTTGTCACCAGGCAGCGGTTGGGCCGGGACTTCACCTTGCTCGAGGCAGGCCGCCCGCTCGAACTCAAGGACCTCAAGCAGATCGATGGGGTGGCATTGCTCAGCAGTGCTGGGGCCTACCGGGCCCGGCTGGCCGAGGAGCTGTACGGGCTCAGTACCGAGTCGTACGACAATCTCACCGAACTGCTCAAACAGCTGCGTAAGCCGAAACTGGGTGAGCGGCTCAACCCAGCCAGCCTGGCCATGACTTTGCGGGATGCATTGCCGCCACTGGCCGGTCACGAAGTCGATCAGCTCGCCGATGGATGGGAGCATCTCGAGCAACTCCGAGCGACGATGCAGCGCACCGAGGAGTCGGCGCGGGCGATCGCGATATTCGTCCGTACGGGGTGGCAGCCGTGGGCCAAGCGAGTGATGCGGCTGCGCGCTGACGAGATGGCTGCCGCCACCACCAGCCTGGATAAAACGACGAGTGATAAGAAAGCCGCGGAGGCCACGCTCGCGGACGCGGTGGCGCTGCGTGGCCGATCCGAGACCCGCCTCGCCGAGACCCGCCGCGCTCTCGGGGACGCGATGGCGGCCTTGCGGGAACTGCTCGAATCGGATTCCTACAAGGACGCGGTGTCCGCGACCGGACGAATCGAGGGACTGCGCCGAGAACTCCGTCGGGTGCAAGCCCAGCACGACAGCGCCGTCAAACTGGCTGAACGAGAATGCGTCTCAGAAGCGAACGCCGCGGCGAAAGCCACGAAGGCCGCAGAGAAGCTGCGGGAAGCCGGCGAAGCGCTGCGTGCCGCGGAGCAGTCGATGGCCGCAAACGCGGTGCTCGCGGGCCTGACGGAGTCGGTAGAACGCCACGTGGCCGCCCGGGATGTCGACGCCCTGGTCGGTGAGCATCGGTCCCGGCAGGAACGATTCCGACACCTCCGGAAACTCGACGAACAGCGTGCCGCGGCGGCGCAGCGTGTGGAGCGGTCCGGCAGGCTGGTCGAAGCTGCCGAGACCCGGCTCGCCCAGGCACGAGGGGCCGAAGAGGAGGCACTGTCGGCTGTCCGTCGCGCCGCGCAGACCTTGGAGACGCGGGTGCGCGACTGGTCCGGCGACGCCGAGGTGGCCCGGCCCACGGAGGAAATCCTGGCCGGCTGGTGCGATTCGATCGCCGAACTGACGGTCATCGAGGACACCGGCGAGGTTTCGGCCCAGCCGTCGGTGACAGCGCAGATGCGTGCCCACATCTCGGCCCAGCGCACCGTGTGGCAGGAGTGCAAGCAGTCCGCGCTGCTCGAACGCGCGCCGATCGCGGAACGGTCCGGTGCGGTCGCCGGAGAACTGGCCAAGGTGCGGGCGGAAGCCGATGCCGCGCCGCCGGTCCCGACGACTTGGCGACGGCGAATGCGGCCGGATGTTTCCCAGGGGCAGGGCGCGCCGCTGTGGCGTCTGGTCAATCCGCTGCCGGGTGTGGACGACACGGAGCTGGAGGTGCTGGAGGCGGCACTCGCCGGGTCCGGCTTACTCGACGCATGGGTCGCACCGGATGGCACGATCGATCTCGAGTTCGCCGACCTGGGTCTGGCCGGCGGCGCCGCGACCGGAGATCGGTCGTTCACGAATCTGCTCGCGGTGCTGGAACCGGTCGAAGCAGGCGGGGTCGGAGTCGAACTCGTACGGCGGGCGCTTGCGCAGTTCGGTTGGCGTGCTGCCGGGGAACCCGAACCGGCCGGTGACTGGTTGGGCGCGGACGGCAGCTGGCGCGTGGGTGGGCTGGCCGGTCGCGCCGACGCCGCCGGACCGGCGACCTATGTCGGCACCGCCGCTCGGGAAGCGTTCAGAGCCCGCCGCATTGCCGCACTCGAAGCCGAGCAGGACGAGCTGGCTCAGCAATTGTCGGCCATCGATTCCCGGCTCACGAAAGCCGGTGCGGCGTTGGATCGGCTGGACGCCGAGTCGCAAGCGCTGCCGGAGTCCGAAGAGCGCAAGCTCAACGGTGCGGTGGTGCGTTGGGGGGAACGCACTAGCGCGACGATCGCCCGTGCCGTTGAACTCGCCGATGCCGAAACCCAGCATGCGACCGAACTGGCTCGTCTCGATGTCGCGCGCGCCGTCCTAGCTGAATATGCTGCGACGCACCGGTTCTCCCAAGACCGCCTCAGCGACCAGGCGGATGCGCTCACCGCGTTGCGTGGCGACATAGACCGCTACGGCATGGTCCTGCGCCAGCTGGACACCGCTGAGGATGCTCATGGTGACGCGATGCTCACCTTCGAGGAGAACACGCAGCGGAGGGTGGAAGCCGAGTCCGCACGCGACGATATTGCGGAGGAACAACGCCGCCTCGAAGTGAAACTGCAGACCGCCGAGAAGGCGCTGGGTGCCGATCAGCAGCAGCAGTTGGCCAGCAAGGCGGAACTCGACGCCCGCATCGAGCGCTTGGAGAGCGAGCGTGACACCTATGACGAACAGCTCACTGGTGCGCGCGTAAAGGAGGCCCGCGCCGAAGAAGTGCTGGCCAATCACGAACGGGAGCGGGCCGGTGCCGAGCAGCGCCGCGACCATGCGATCGCGCAGCTGTGGGAAGCGCTCGATCACGGGCTCGCTCAGCCGCTCGCCGTGGATGTACCGGAGCGCCGGAATGTGCAGGCAGCGCGGGATCTGGCAACCGCGGTGCGCCGGGAGATCGAGCTGAAAGCCGAACCCGCCGACGTGGATCGGGCATGGCGGGCATGCGTGAACAAGCTGGAGGAACTGCGCCAGGCGCTGCTTCCCCAGCAGGACGCACGAGTCCTCGACGACGATGAGACCCTGCCGCGGGTGGAGATCCACACCGATGCCACCGCGGGGTTCCAGTTGCCTCCTGCAGCCGCGGATACCCTGGCCGCACGGGTGATCGAACAACGCGACAGTTTCGACGCTGAGCAGCAACGAGTGCTGGCCACCCTGCTCGGCTCGACTTTCATCGAACACCTGAAAGACCGCCTCGACTACACCCAACGCACCTTCACCCACATCAACAGCCAGCTGGCCAAGCGCCCGACCCGCCAGGGCCACACCGTCAAGGTAGTCTGGCACGCGGATCCGGCCGAGCCGGATGCGGCGGCGGTCCTGGCCGCGCTGGGCCAAGGTTATGCCGAATTGTCTGTCGACCGGCAGGAGATGGTACGCCAGTACCTCGCCCGCAAGATCGACGAAGCACGCTCCGAGGCAGCTGCCGAGGGTGCGGTGGACTGGAAACATCAGCTCGGCCGGGCACTCGACTATCGAGGCTGGCTGAAGATCGGTCTGCACTACCGGCCCGGCAGCACCAGCCGGTGGGTGCCGTTCGACGCGGCCAAGCACGGCGCCAAGTCGGGCGGTGAAAAGGTGGTGCTGTTGTCGCAGCCGTTGTTCGCCGCAGCGGTGGTCGCCTATGACGCGGCCGCGGCGCACGCACCGCGCTGGGTGTGGCTCGACGAGGCGATGACTGGTGTCGACGCCCAGGTGAAAGCATCCTTCATGGGGCTTACAGTCGACTTCGAGCTCGACATCATGCTCACCGCACATGATGAATGGTGCACCTACGAAACGGTTCCCGCCGTGGCGATCTACGAGCTCGCCAGGGAGAAGCACCTGCCCGGTGTCGACGTGCTGCCCTACCTGTGGTGCGGAGGCACGCTGACCGAGGTGGACGTGCACCGGCTCGGCGCAACGCACGATCCCATGCCGGTAGACGGCCTGTTCGGTCTCGACGATGGATGAACTGCCCGCAGGGTTGCTGGCCTGGGCCGCCTTACCCGGCCCCGCACTCGTTGTCCAGGCGATAAGCCGCCGCATCCATCGCGGTGGCGGGCTGGAACGCGGGTCGCTGAAAGTGACGCTGACGACCGAACAGCGGCGTCAAGTGGGGCGGTTGCTGGGTGTGGACTGGGAGGTTTCCGGGAAGGCGGTGACGTTGCGAGCGCTCGGTGTTGCTCTCGCGCATCACGGTCTCACCGTCGGCCGATTCGCCGAATTGCTCCACGGTGGCCCCTTGCCGGTGGCGTGGGAACTTGCGGCGGCGCAGCAGCGCGCGCAGCAGCGGGAACGCCGCCTGGTGCTGGACACCCTCGGCAGGGCCGGGCTGTCCGGGGGCATCGTCGAGATATGGCTGGCTGGTCCCAGGGCTCCGAAGCTGGGTTCCGGCCGGGTCGAGGAGCTGGCCGGTCGTATCGCTGGGGTGTGGCCGCTGCTGCCCTGGACCGGTCCGCCGAAACGGCTCGGCCAGCTCGCCGCCGAGGCCACCGGGGACGCGCACGCGCTCGATTACATTACTGAACTGGGGCGCACGATCGCGCGTCTGATAGCCATCAGAAACGGTAGCCCGCCGCCAGCCCGGCCGGGCAGGCAGTGGCGGGCGGCGTGGGCGTCGGCGGGCGTACGCTGCGACACCGTGTCCTCGCGCGTGCTGACACTGAATGTTCCACTGGATATCACTGCCGGCCACCGGCGCGGTGCTCCCTCGTGGCTCACACTGCGGGATCTGCTGGAACCATGGTCTTTCGCGTCAGTGCCGTCCGTGTTGTTCGTTTGTGAGAACCCGGCTGTGGTGGAGGCCGCCGCCGATGAACTGGGCGAGAACTGTCCGTCTCTGGTGTGCACCGACGGAATGCCGGCGCTGGCCGCACTGGACCTGCTGATCGGCGCCGCGGAAGCGGGGATAGATGTCAGGGTGCGTGCGGATATCGACTCCGCAGGCATGGTTATCGTCCGGACTGTCCAGTCGGCGGTCGCCACCGCCCAGCCGTGGCGTTTCGACACCCAGACCTACGCCAGTCACTTCGGACTCGAGACGTGTGCGGACACCTGGCCTGCCGATCTGCACGCCCAATACAGCAAGGATTTACATGAAGAGGCGATCCTGCCGTTGCTGCTGGCCGACCTCCGGGCGGCAGCGCCGCCGGTCTGCTGAATACACCGAGGAGCGCCTGCGCTGGCTCGCCTGCGTCGATGCGAGGTCCGCCGGTACTGGATTCGAGGCAGGCGGCCGTAAGGGCGTTCATCGGACTGCCGCCCGCCCATATAGACAATCTGATGCTGAAGCGCATCCGCGCAAATTGAATGAGCTGGCGTGGCAGGGCCGTTGACCCTATGGTGCGTGAAGCGCTGGCACGATTGTTGCTCGATGCGAATCTCCCTGCCAGTCCCCGCCATCGGCGGTTACTGGACCCGTGCCAACGATGTGCAGATCGACATCGTGGGAGCGGACCGCGCACCGATCGCAAATGAGCTGTTGTTTGTCGGCTCGGTGCAGTGATTGGAGAATTTCCCAGTCGACAGGCACGATCTCGCGGTGCTCCACCGACACCGCGTCGCGTCCACGCCTGATCCAGTACCGGTGATCGCTGTCTCGCGCAGCGGGTTCGACCGCGCGGGGCTTGACGTTGCGTACGGCCCGGCGGAACTCCTCGCGGCGTAATCCTCCTGAGCCCGGCCAGGACCCTTGTGTATCACTGCGACTCGGGTTGCCATGCTGACCGGCTTGTCGGATGGGTCGTCGAGAAGGCCGCATTCGTCCCACCAGGACCTTACATCTGGCGATCCCATCTGCGAACCGATTAACCGGGTGAACACGAACAGATTTCGTGATGTCAAGAGTTGATCTAGTCTTGGGAGCGATGTGAAGGCTAGGGGGAAGGCGCGAGGTGAATTACGGTCCCCTGGGAGACTCTCCACAGCACGACCGGGCAGCTTACCGATTGGGCCACCGTCCGCTGGCGCAGGGCGGTCAAGCCGAGGTATTCCCCGCTGAGCACAAGGCGACCGGTGCCAGAGTGGCTTTCAAGCGACGGATGACGTGGAACGTCGATGCAGTGGCCAGGATGCGGCGGGAGATCGAGTTCGGCCAGTTGTCGTTGGGCAACGACCACATCGTGCCAGTGCTCGACTACAGCAAGACGTACGATTGGTTTGTTATGCCCTTGGCCGAGTGCAATGCCGAAGGCGCTCGCCCCTCGTTGTCGGATGATAGCCAACTCCGCGCTATGGTCCTGGCTGTCTGTTCGGCGCTGGAAGCAGCCCACGGGGCAGGATGGCTGCACCGAGATCTCAAACCAGCCAACCTCTTGTTGCTCAATGGGTGCTGGACGGTCGCGGACTGGGGATTTGGACGGCGGCCGAGAGGGGACACTACGTATACGGGCCGAACCACACCCGGTAGGTTCCTCGGAACCGTAGGTTTCGCCGCTCCGGAACAGGCGGTTGACGCTCACGAGGCGACGGCCAGCGCCGATTTCTACAGTCTGGGGCAGATCATCGGCTGGGCCAAGACCGGACGCACACCGCAAGAAGGATCCCCGCTGCTGCCCGAAGACGAGCCCTGGCGGACAATCGTTGCCGCGGCAACGCAGCACGACCCCGCTGCCCGACCCCAGGACGCGCACGAGTTCCGCGAGCTAATGAGGACGGTGTAATTGGACTCCATCGCGGGAAAGTACGCCCTGGCCCAAGAGCCACCTCGAACAGGTGGATTCGCCAGCGTTCACAAAGCTTTCGACCTCAGTGCTGGGGAAATGGTCGCGGTGAAGCTGGTCGGCCGCAGCACCAACCCCCTTCATGAGCTCGCCGTTACAAGGGAGTTGGAAAGCCTTCGCACGCTCAGTCACCGCAACATCATCCGGCTCCGGGACGCCGGAATCGATGAAGGTCACAACGCGCACTACCTCGTTCTCGACTGGGTTGAGGACTCTCTTGCCGACGTCCTGAAAGACCAAGGTGCTCATACTTGGGACGAGCTCGGGGACCATGTAGCAGAACCCCTAGTTGGAGCGCTGGCCTACGCCCACCTCAAAGGGGTCGAGCACCGCGACATCAAGCCGAGCAACGTCCTCGTCACCAAGACCGGTGTACCTCTGCTGGCCGACTTCGGCATCGCAAAGGTCGCGCAGGGCGCTGTCAGCGAGCACACAGTCATGGGGTTTCGATCCGGCGCGTACACACCTCCGGAGGAAGACGGTTCGGTCAAGTACGTCCGCGACGTGTACTCGATGGGTGTGTTGCTGATCCAGGCAATGCACCAGGACCGGCTCAGAAACTTCGCGGATATCGAACCCGCTCTCCAGGCGATCAACGTCCCCCCTGATGTCCGTAAGCTCCTTTCCAGGTGCGTTCAACCCGACCACACCCAGCGGCCGGCCAATGGCGCTGTCCTCGCCGACGAGTTGAAGACTGTTCTTCGCGGACGCCCAATCGTCCCCGTCGCAAGCCGAAGCACCCTGTGGCTCCACCTCACACACCGTGCGAGGACGGAACTGCTGAAGCATTCGGGCGACACCGGCGCCACCGCCGAGGCAGTCGTGCTGGACGACCTCAACGACGATGTGTTCGCCGTGTACGGTCACGACAGGAGTCAACGCGTCGCCGACCGGTCGACCGTCGTCATCGCTGGGAAGCGATGGAAGTTCACCCTCAAGCTGGACGATCCTCCGCGGTTGATCGTCACCGGCGCCTGGCTGCTCGAATATGAGGTACTCGAACGCTTCCGGAAGGATGCGTTGAATGTCGCCCACTTCACCACGTGGACCTGCTCTGTACCACGCAACGCCACGCGTGCGGACGACGGACGTCACGGCCTGTTGCGTGCGCTCGACGACTTCGAAGAAGACAAACAGCTCCAGCGGAGCGGAGGTCTCGCGAGCGGTTACGAGGGGATCGACATCCTCCGCGAGTGGAACAAGGTCCTGCAGGCGCGCGAGGACCTAGCCCGCGGCGCCCTCAAGGCGATGCCCTACACGCACCGGACCATCCGCGGCCGCGAGGTCGATCTGGACCTGCGCGACCCGGTCGAGGAAGAACTGATCGGCACCGACTGGGAGATCATTGCCCAAGACTCGCGCCGTGTGCTCGCCTACGGCCAGATCATCAGCCAGGAGGACAACACCGTCACACTGCGCAGCAAGACCACCGTCCCTGCGCTGGAGCCGAACGGCAGCATCCGGCCCTCCCTCGGACCGACGCGAAAAGCCCTGCAACGCCAGCGCGATGCCGTCTCTGCCTTCCGCGACGGCACCGCGGCACGGCCGGATCTACGAGACAAGATCCAGAACCCTAGCGAGGTCCGAGCCCCCGTACCGTGGAAGATCGATGAGTGGACCCGAACGCTTGATACAGGCAAGAAGGCGGCCGTCGAATCGGCGCTGGGAGCTTCGGACATCCTCCTGGTGGAGGGCCCACCCGGCACGGGCAAGACCGACCTCATCGCCGAGATCGTCGTTCAGTCACTGCGAGATCGTCCGCACGCGCGGATCCTCATCGTCAGTCAGACGCACGTGGCGGTGGACAACGCCCTGGCTCGCTTGGAGCAGGCCGGAATTCCGGGCATCGTCCGGCTTGGCCACCCCGACGATCCGCGGGTCGACAAGTCCGTGCGTCACCTGCTGCTCGACCAGAAGATGACGAAATGGGCCGAAGGAATCCGACGCAATGCCCAGCGCCATCTGGAAAGGGTCGCCAGCGAACACGGCCTGGATGTCGGGCATCTGCGTGCCGCGCTGTCGCTGAAGCAACTGGCGAAGGTGGTTCGCGAGCGTGAAGACGTCGAGCGCGAGATCGACCGCCGGGCGAACGACAGTAGTGTGACATCGAGACTGGCCACATCACTGGAGATCGTCGAGGAGGACAGCGATCTGCAGGAACGCATGGACGACCTGGCCAGCCGCTACGGCCAGCTCCACGACGACGCTGTTGAGCAGCTCGCAGGAGACCTGACCCTGTCCCGGTCTCTCACAGCCAAAGACGCACTCGCCGCGGCGGATGCGCTCCTTGGTCCGTCGACGTCTGCCCAGCGACTCCTCGCTCTCGTGGAGCTACAGGCGGAATGGCTGCAGCGCACCAGATCCGACCGCCAACTCGCAGAGGCATTCCTCGGCACCGCTCAGGTGATCGCGGGAACGTGCATCGGATTCGTCGGGCAGGCCGCCGTCCGCGACCTGGAGATCGATCTCTGCATCCTCGATGAAGCATCGAAGGCTACCGCAACCGAGGCGTTGGTTCCCCTGTCCCGGTCACGGCGAGCCATTCTAGTCGGGGACACCAAACAGCTTCCGCCACAGGAAGAAGAGCTGCTTCGTTCCACGGAGGTTCTCGCCGAACACGACATCGACAGCGAACTTGTCCAAGAGACTCTGTTCAAGTGGTTCGCCGACCGGCTGCCCGCGCACTCGAAGTTCCTGTTGCGCGATCAGTACCGGATGATCCGGCCGATCGGCGACATGGTGTCGACTTGTTTCTACGGTGGAGAACTCAGTTCTCCCAGGACCGAGGGGCTGCCCGGCTACGACATGCTCGGTAAACCTGTTCTCTGGCTGGACACCTCCCGACTGGGTAACGAGCGGCGCGAAGACCGCGGGCCGGGCGGGATCAGCTACGCCAACAGGGCCGAAGCACGGATCGTCTTCCAGCGGCTCGAGACATTGGACAACGCCATCGAAAAGGGGGTCGTGCGCCCCGCCGGTGGCGCAGGCGGAGCCCTGGAGATCTTGCTCATCGCTCCGTATCGCAGACAGGTAGCCGAGATGCAGCGGCGGCTTTCCTCCTCCCGCTTCAACCGGCTGAAAATCGACGTTCTCTCCGTGGACGCTGTGCAAGGCAGACAGTGCGACGTGGCGATATTCTCTGTGACACGCAGCAATGCCCAGCTCAAAACTGGTTTTCTCAGGACAGAGCACTGGCGGCGCATCAACGTCGCGGTGTCCCGGGCACGCTTCGGTTTGACCATCGTGGGCGACGCCGAATTCTGCCGATCCGCAGACGGCGCGTTGCAGGACATCGTGCGCTACATCGGAGACCACCCCGAAGACTGCGAGGTGCAGGAGGTGGAGAATGCTTAGTTCGAACCTGCGCCTATCCAAGCGATTCAGCCACGAACGCCCCGGCCTGCATCTGCTCGGAATCGAAAAAGCAGCCGTTCCAGTGACCGTCGTCGCTGCCGACATCCTGGCCCAGGAGGCCAAACCGCTTCCCCTGCTCGACGAATTCGTGCTGCGCCTGGTCAAAGCCGACGTCGCAGGGACGGCAGAGATCGCAGCCTTCCTGGGGCTGGAGCCAAAGCTCATCGACGCCACCGTCGCCGACCACTACCGAGAAGGTGCCCTGCTCGCCGGCCCAGCGCTGGGACAACTCAGACTGACCGAGCGAGGACGGAGGCTGGCCGACGAGCTCGAGTCGGTCAGACCGATCCAGAAGACCGTAAAAATCGCCTTCGACCGGCTCACCTGGTCGCTCGCCGACTACGAAAGCCGCGACCTCGTCACTAAGGCCGCAGCTCAATCCGAGGGTTGCATTCTGCTGCCTGCGCAACGAACGACCCGGATCAAGAAATCCGACATCACCCCGGCAGCGGTGAACTCCTTCCTGCGACAACCCGGCCGAGGCGCATCGCTCGACGTTCTCGACGTCATCAACGTAACCCCGTCAACCCACCGGTATATGCCAGTCGACATCCTGATCTACGGCGACAAAGACCGGGGTGAGGTCGAGACAGCGGTCGTTGTCGATGGAGACCCCAGCGAGAACCACGACACCGTGCTCAGCACTCTCGGCGGCGCGGACAAGCTCGGCTTCAGCGTCGAACCGCCAAGGCCGCACGCCCCACTGCCACCACACCTGGAAGCCGGCAGGGTAACGACAGCGCCTGGCACGCCCCAGGAGGAAAACCCACCACCGGTCCGGGAAATCCGGCTCTTCGATCACCAGACCGTACTGGCGACTGCGCTGGAAACCGCTGAAGATCGCCTCCTGATCGGCACAGATCTGGCCACCTCGTCAGTCGTGGACTCCACTTTTCTCGCCAAGTTGGACCAGAGGCTGAGGGCACGCGTCCAGGTGGACCTGATCCTTTCCCGATGCGACAGGGAAGCCGAGAAAAGACTTGACGTCCTGGCTCGGCGGCACCGCAGCAGAATACGTGTGCACCAGCTCGAGTCGGCAGTCCAGAACACCCTCGTGTTCGACGGAAATTGGGTGGTGTCGGACTTTCCTTGGTTGTCTTTCCGTGGGGCCGGGCGACCGTTTCGTGACTACACGGGAACTGTGGTGACGGTGCCCGATGAGGTGGACCACAAGTACGCCACCCTGCTGTCACTGCTCGCGGACTGACGCTTGTGAGGTTGCCCCGCTTTCTCGGAGGGGAGCTCGAGGCAGCGGGCAGGAAGTCGAGAAGGGGCGACGTGGTGGTGATCATGTTAGTGAATTTGGTTGTGGAGGTGACGCTTTCATAGAGAGTCGCAGGTACCGCTACTCGGCAGGACACACAAAACATGGGCAACTGCAAAATGCCTGGTCATAGTGGGTGCGTATCCGGTCTGACGATTTCCGGTGCGTCCGCACGGATCGGTTCACCGTTCCCTTGCTCGTGCCCAGGGCGGGGCAGATCGAACATGGGAACGGCGATAACCTGCGGATTTCACGCGAACCGTTGAGGATCGAAGCCAGTTACCAACTGTAGGCGGGCCGGTCTGTGGTTCTGGTCGGTCACCCGTGCCCGAACCACTACCGAGGTCTTCGCAATATGATCGCCCGTGTGGAATCGAGCGACTTCGTCTTCGATCAGTCCGTATGGCGCTGGTTTGCTCGTGGCGAGAAGCCGACGACCATGTCGTCGTCGTCGGCTGCGGCCAATTCCCGTCTCGTCAGTTCAGCGCTGCGTTGCTATTTCGTACCCTGTGTGGCGGTGAGGCCAGGCGTAGCGTGTGGGCTGCGAATGCTTGTCGGCCGGTGATTGTCAGGTCTGTTGCGTTGATGGCGGTCGGGTTGTCGAAGGTATCCAGATCCAATTCGTCGTCCGGAATCAGCTTCGAGAACCACTCGTCATAGAAGTGGTTCAAGAGCGGAACTGTCGAGGGGCTCTGAGAGGTGCCGACGAATCGTGCGGCGATGTCCTGTTGGGAAATTCCACTGCCGCGCAACGCCGCACGGATCTGCGCCCACATCGAGTCATCGAGAACCTGGGCGAACGACAGAAGCCCCTCGCCGATCGGCACGGACGGTGTACGCAGGTCGAGCAGGCACGCCTGCACGACCTGTTCACGGATGTCGTGCGAGGCGCTCGAGAGCCGGTCATTCCAGATTGCTTCCTGATCACGATAGTGAACCAGGATTCCTGTCGCGTGATGGAGACCGAATGCGTCGCGGTAGGAGTTGAGGATGCGTCGGCCGTCCTCGTCGGAGTGGGCGGTGGCCACCGCATGAGCCAGGATCGCAAAGATGACAGTGCCCCAATCGGAATACAACTCTCCCGGTCGTGGTGCCAATCGACGTGTGAGTGAGACCGCGGCTGACGCGCTGGCGGTGGAAGTGGACGATGTGACGAGGCCGAGGTAGCGGACCATTTTGCTCAGTAGAATGCGTCGTTGCGGGCTCTCGGCAAGGCACTCGCTGATGATCGAGGTGTCGTCGAGTTCGCCGCGATCGAGGAGGTCTTGGAACGCTGCACGGACCTCGGCGTCGCTGAGATCGCCTTCGGGTATGGCGAATTGGAAGTAGCGGTCGAAGTAGTCCCGGTCGTTGATCCGACAGTCGGCCGATCGCTCCGTCCATACCGCGCCTTGGTGGTGGGGCAGGTTGGGAAATAGAGCCACTAGCATCCGGTAGATCGAGATCACAGTCTCGGTGTCGGTACCGTGGGGAAGAACGGCGCGAATGCGGTCGAGCCACTGGTTGGGTGAGCTTGTGGTGTGGTCGCGGGGGGAGAGTACGACGCGCCGCCAGGCCGGGATACGGTCGTAGAGGTCGGGGTAGTTCAAGCGGATATAGGTAATCACGGCCGCGTCGAACAGGTCGATCTCATCGGGTCCGACCAGCGAGCACAGCACATCGGTTTGCAGGCAGAGTTGTTTAATGCTCCGCAGGGTCAGCGAGTTGGGGTCTGGCAGAACGTTGACCAGTTCGTCTACCGCGTAGCGGGTAGCAGGTGCGTCCCAGGTGATGTCAAGATTGCGTGCGACGTTCTCGAGTTCGCGCTGTAGTTCGGTCTCGATGTGGACGCGTTGGATCGGGGGAAGAACGAACGGGTACTGGACGATCTTCTCGAGGTACCGGTGGGCGCGGTCCCGGTTGTCACGAGCGAGGTCGGAACAGGTGAGTAGATCGAGCACCGTGGTCTTGTCGTAGGCGAGAAGATAGTGGACGTTCGGAAACCGTCCGAGCAGGCGCACCGCCTTCATCACCGCCAGAAGTTCATCGGTGTGCAGGCGATCGAGATCGTCCACCACAACGAGGACCTTACTGCCAGCTTGACGGATAGCACTGGAGACCTTGTCGAACCTCACCTGAAAGGGATCCTCGGCAATGTTCACCGTGCCGAGCCGATCAGCCAGCACGTCGGTGCCTGCGTTCAATGCGTCATCGACACCACCGGGCGCATACTTGTCGACGGCGGCCTTCAGCAGCTTCCCCACCATCACAGTCGCGATCGGAGCTGCGGCCTTGAGCAGGTCTCGCGCTGTGGTCGCTTCCTTGGGAAGGGCGGAGGCGATGGCGGTGTAGAACTCGGTGATGAGCGAATCGATATCGGATGCGGCCCACGGGGTGAAATACGCGACCGACCATCGACCAGCCGGGGTCTCGGTGTGGGACGGGATCGCCTGCAGCGCCTCGGTGATCATGTTCAGCATCGAGGTCTTGCCGCTTCCCCAAGGGCCAGCGAGGCCGAACACGACACTCGGTCCGGTACCTGTTCTCGCGATGC
Organism: Nocardia sp. NPDC005745; assembly: GCF_040630775.1. Taxonomy (NCBI): domain Bacteria; kingdom Bacillati; phylum Actinomycetota; class Actinomycetes; order Mycobacteriales; family Nocardiaceae; genus Nocardia; species Nocardia sp. NPDC005745. The sequence continues at coordinate 4,112 of NZ_JBEXYF010000026.1, read as the reverse complement.
GTTGCGCGATCCGATCCGCGAAAACAGCCCGCGATAGGTGATCCTCGCTCATGGTGCTGATCGCCGTGTCGCTGCCGTTCTCAGGCCCAGTCCTCTCATTGCTCATAGGCCGAGGATCGTACTTGCCGATACCGCCTCGACAGTGCAGATCATCCACGGCAAGGCCCGAGGCAGTCGTCCGCGCTGTTCCAGCAATCGGGGCGGCCCCAGCCGTATGAAAGCACGCCCCGGACGCTGGCGCGATCGAGACTCGCGTCCTACGGTTCGGTGCGTTGCACCGAACGACGCCCCGGATGTGACATCCGGGCTCGATTGTCGCGAGGCGATTGTCGCGATCGTGCCGGACGGAATCGGTTCGTACTCGCACCTGCCGCGACCGTAGTGCCGAGTAGCGGTGGTGGTCGCCGTGGTCGGGTCTTTCCCCGTGGCCGGGTCCGCCGAAAGCGAACTGACCGTCGTGCCGCCGTGGCTGACCGTTGACTCCCGGCAGCCTGAGGTTCTCAGGTAACGGACGACCGTCGTCAATCCAGTTGCGCTACATTCGACACGTTGACTGGAGACTCGCCGAAGAGGGGGACGAGGTTGGGTGTACCGATGTCTGAGCAACGCAAGCTTTTTCAACGTTGCGGCAATGTCTGTGCGTTTCCCGATTGCATGCGGAAGTTGACCGCAGATGCCACGTTGGATGATCCTCTGGTTGTGCTCGGAGAGATCGCGCACATTATTGCTGAAAGCAACAATGGGCCGCGCGGGCGGTCACCATTGACGAAGGCGCAACGTAACCGCTACGACAACCTGATCCTCTTATGCAACCAGCATCATCAGCTAATCGACTCTCAGCCCGATACTTGGACTACGTCGAGGTTGAGGGAAATGAAAGCAGCGCATGAGGATTGGGTAGCGCGCCGCCTCTGCGCGATCGATAACGTAACTGGTTTACCTGACGACTGGCAACGTGTGTCCCGATCGCAGCCTGCGGGGTTGATTGTTGTCGGTGAAATACCGCAGGAGCCAACGCATTTCGTTGCTCGCGCAGCGTCTGCACACCTGCGTCATTTCTTGGATCGGTCACGGTCTGTGGTCGTGATAGTCGGAATGCGTGGGGTCGGCAAAACTCAGCTGGCAGGAACTGTCGCACGTGGTGATATCCACTCCGGCCGCGGATTGGTGGGGTGGGTCAACGCCGACAGCCCGGAGACGACTCGGGCGGGGTTGGCCGATATCGCCGAGCGCCTCGGGGCTGCTGATCCCCAGGGCGACTCTGCCGTCTCGGCCCGGCGACTGCGTGACCATCTGTCCGGCCGCGCTGAGCCAGGACTATTGGTGCTCGACAACGCCGCAAATCCGGACCTAATACGGGCACTGCTTCCAGTTGGCGGCCACACCCGCGTGCTGATCACAACCACCGACAGATCTTTTGCATCATTAGGGGAGGTCATAAACCTCGACGGTTTCACTCGCCCGGAATCGATACGGTACCTCAACGACAGCACTAGCCTGGCCGACAACATTGGCGCAGAACAGATTGCCGAGGAAGTCGGAGATCTCCCGTTGGCACTGTCTGCGGCGGCCGCGACTATCTCCGGCCGCCGCCTCGACTACCCCGGCTATCAACGGTTGCTACGCAGTCAGCAGCTGCCGAAAGCGTTGGCTCGTAGAGCAGGCCACGACTATCCAAGATCGGTGGTCCAGGCGATCCTGCTGTCGATCGACACGACCGAAGCCGCTACCAACGACGCCGACTTAGATCTGGCTGTCAACGGTCTGCTGGGCCTAATAGCGATGCTGTCACCAGGCGGTGTGCGACGCGCTATCCTCCCCGACGCAGCCGGACGCCTCGACGAGGTAATTGAGCGGTGCGCAGTTGGTTCGCTGCTGTCGTGGTCGGCGAATGGCGACACGATCATCATGCACCGGCTCGTCGGCCGAGTGCTACGCGAACGCGCACAGTCGGTGCCCGAGGTATATGACCTCACTCCCGATGCGAGTGACCCAGTCCGCGCTCTGTACACCGGCGTCGACCTCTCCCGCCTTACGCTTGCAGTGATCGAACGAGGGCTATTCGATCAATCCGAAGCTTGGGTGCGTCGCGAGGAAGGATCCCATCTCGTCGACCAAATCGATGCGCTCTGGAATACCGGGATTCCCGCAACTACGGACAGTGACCTGCTAAATCGAATGTTCTCAGTCCGCGCGTGGGCAGTCGCGCAGCTGCATGCCGCAGCGGACACAGCCAGATCGATTGCCCTAGGGCGTGACACGCTCACCGACAGCGAAAGGCTCCTCGGACCGAACCACCCCGCAACACTCAAGGTCCGCAACGAACTTGCGAGAGTCTACGCATCGGTGGGGCGAGCGGGCGAAGCTATCGCTCTCTGGGAGGCAAACCTTAAGGACTGCGAACGGATCTTCGGTTCCAACGATAAAGCCACCCTCACCACCCGCACCAACCTTACCAGTGCTTACCATGAGGCGGGGCGACTTGACGAAGCCATCACCCTGCACGCAACGAACCTCATCGAGTTCGAGCGAATCCTCGGACTCGACCACCCCGAAACCCTACGGTGCCGAAACAACCTCGCCGGCGCCTACAATGAGGCGGGACAACTCGGCGAAGCCATCATCCTGCACAGGGCGAATATAAGCGCCTGCGCGCGAATATTCGGACCCGATCACTCCAATACGCGTATCGCTCGAATCAACCTCGCGTCCGCCTACACCTCGGCGGGACGATTAGACCAAGCCGTCGCCCTGTGCACAAAGAACCTTTGCGCCCATGAGCGGCTTCTCGGACCATACCACCCCGACACCCTTCGCTGCCGAAACAACCTCGCCAGCGCCCTTCAATCGGCGGGTCGGCTCGACGAAGCCATCACCTTATATCAAAGGAATCTCACGGATTGTGAACATCTCTTCGGATCCGACCATCAAAACACCATCCGCTCCCGCAACAACCTCGCCTGCGCGTTGAAATCGACCGGTCGGCTCGATGAAGCCGTCACCCTGCAAAAAGCAAACCTCTTCGAATGTGAGCAGGCTCTCGGATCTGCGAATGCGCTCACCCGCATTGTGCGTGAAAACCTCTGCGGCGGTGGGTGAGGGCGGTATTAACAGCTCCAATTGCGACAGATATGAGTTCGGGCCCTGGATAGGCAGAGGCAATCTGGAGCTGCTCACAGCCGACTACCGCCCGTCAGCACGTGAGGTGGCGCGGTGCGGAGGTCCAACGTCGGATATCGGCAAGGGCCGACACGCTCACCGGTGACCAGCGCGGCAGTGTGCCTGAAAGCCGACCATTCTTCTCGCATTGTCAACGGTCATCCGTAGCGACCGGACAGCAATGCCCCGCTCGACACCGGTGGCTGAGTCAGCTCGTCCTCGGCAAGCTACCCTAGGTCCCTGCCAGATCGGCTGCCAGTGCTTCGAGATTTCGGCGCTTGAACTTCACCCGTTTATTCTCGCAAGCCACATCGACAAAGCCGTGCTACCGCTTACACGCCCTATCACTCACTCGCTCGGCCGGATCCGGTTCTGAGTGGCTTGTGAGTCGAGCCAGCACCGACCGAGAGCGCTGGTGGTCTCCCGGCCGGCTGACGACGCAACGTGCGTGTGCGTCCCGACGGAACTCGTGACCTCTTCGAGCCAGACTGAGCATCGACCTACCAGGCGAATATCTTCGAGTTCTCGTTGCCAGCGGCATAGACATATCGCGCCCGCCAGTACTTCGCCGAGCACCACCGTGCGTTTTGCGGGGTCAGGACGTCAGCCAGTTCAGGACCTCAGCCCATCGGATTCTCTGAGCCCCGTGCATCAGTGCCAGGGCAGCAGCGCCATTAAGCGCCCGGAACAACATGCGTGCTATTGACAATGCGCTCAGACGCCAGCCGCGGCGCGGCTTGGGGACCGGTACGGTCATCGCATCGGGCCGCTCCTCCGGTACGACGATCACCGTAACTTCCTCACCTGCTCCGCCTACCTGGACCAGCATTACCAGCCCATTCTTGGTCATGGTCACGTTCCCTAAGGTTGTGGGTGTCTGGGGTTGGTGCCCCGGATGCCCGGGACGGTGGGGTGTAGCTGATGGTTTGTTGCCTCTGGTGAGGCTCGAGAGG